>CAZBHP010000068.1:2681-8186 GCA_964491795.1 uncultured bacterium
AAAGGAAAAGGTAAAGAGAGAGGAGTAAAAGAAACAAAGGGGTACGGTTTATCGCGCGCATACTAAAGACTTCCACATTCTAAAAGTAAAAACTGACTGTAACAAAAGAGGGATTCCTATGATAACAAAAAAAGGAGAGAAGATATAGTTTTCTGTGAGTCGGGTTAAAGTATTGATCACTGAAAAGAAGAGGAGAAAAGAAAATAGCGCTGCAAGATAGTCCAAATAGATGCCGCGGTTTCTTTTAAAGAAAAAAAGCCCAGGAAGAAATAAAGTGGCAAAAAGGTGGGGAAACCAAGGGTAGATCATTTTGTAGCTTATAAGGCTCTCTAGCTTTGCCCTGTCATAAGAAAGGGGATAGTTTATTTGCGATAACAAAAGCGAGAGAGACGATTCAGAGCCTAGGTCAGGTGCTCTCACCATTTTTGTAAAGTCTAGAGGAAGTAAGACCTTTTCTATAGAGGAGATTTTTTCTAGCCGAGACCCTTTTTTTTCAAAAACATCAACAAAGAAGGCTACAGGAGATGTTTTATCGGGATTGATCTCTTTACAATGCCAGATTTGGCCTGTAGATTGGAGCCAAAAAACATCTTTTAAAAGACCCTCTTTTCTTTGAAAAGCAAGGTGAGAGCCGTCAGGTAAAAGAGCTACTTCAAAAGAAGATAGGGTTTTCATAAATCGTTTTTCGTGACCTTTTTTGCCAATCCAGGGGACAGCTTTTGGTGCTGCATATTCTATCAATGCATAGGAAAAGATCGTTAAGAGAAGAGCAAAAAGATAAAACGGGAGGAGGATGGAAGAGGGGCCTAAACCGGCCATTTGAAGAGTATTAATCTCTTTGGTTTCTTGAAGGCTTTGGATCGTCGCAATGAGAGCTAAAAGATAGGCGAGAGAGATAACAACATCATTATCCCGCACCACGATTGCAAAATAATAGAGGGGGAGATCTGAGAAGCGTAAAGTGTGCAGATAACGGGTCAGCGTTTCCATAAAGAAAAAACTAAAAGAGATCGCTGCGAAAAAGAGGAGAAAATAGAGGGCGATGCGCGAAAAAAGAAGGCGAAAATAGAGAGTCATTAAAGAGTTCCTCTCTGATAAGCATACAGACGCTTGAGAGAAAAGCTTGCTAATACAAAATGGGGGAGGAGGAAAAAAAAGAGTTCTAAGTAAGAAGAAGAGATTTTTTTAGCTAAAAAGTGGCAAAGAAAATAGGAAAGGATAAGAGATCCAAAAAGAAAGTAGTGAGAAAAAGACTCTTTTCTTTTGGGAGAAACCAATCCAAAACTTATTCCAAGAAGAGCAAAAGTTAGAGGAAGAAGTGTTTGTGATAAGCGTTTAGCGCTTTTAGCAAGTCCTTTTTCACTTGTGTCTTGAAGGATTTCTTTTAAGGATAGTTGGTAAGTTTTTGTCCGATGCTTTTTCTTAGCAAAGGATGAGAAAAAAGGGCCGTTTACAAAAGCTTCTTTTTCATGGGTCAAAATGAAATGGTCAAAAGTCGGCTTAGAGCTCGGTAGATAAGTTAAAAGCGAGTATCCTTTTCCTATAAGATCCCCTTCATCACAGTAAAGAGAGTCTGCTGTAACTAAGGAGAGTTTTTCTCCTTTTTCATCGAAATAAAGAAGGCTTAAATTTTTGCCACTCTTACCCTCGGCGTCTAAATCTAGCTCAATGTAACTATCGGTAAAAAAAGGGAGGGCTTTTTTACGTAAGAGGAGAAGGGGATTCATAGTATTAGAGGTGAGGTAAATTTTACGAATCATATATTTTGAGTAAGGAATTGCCTCTGCGAGAAGAAATAAGTTAATGGCCGCAAAGATCAAAGAGAGGGGGAGAAGTGGAGCAAAAATTTGTTTAAGGGAGAGGCCGTAAGAGGACAAAACAGAAATCTCTTGGCATACGCTCATCCTATGAGCTGTTAAAAATGCGGCAATAAGAGAAGAGAGACCAATTAATAGAGGGAGGAGGAAAAGGAGAGAGGTGAGGGGGGAGAGGAGGCTTTGCCAAGGTGTCGCCCCCGAGGTGAGGATGGTGATAAAGGATTTAGAGCGTAAAAAAAGGCCCACTCCTGCAAACCCTAAAAGGACAAGAAAAAAAGCCTTAATATAAGAGACAAGGAGGTGTTTCCACAAAAGGGGCATAGCATGGTATCATAATAGGATGCTCGAAAAAGCGAAACAACTATTGGAAAAATATCTACGAAGAGACCAGGAATATCTCCTTGCTTTTTCCGGAGGCTCCGACTCCATGGCTCTATTTCTCCTTTTGTCCGAGGGGGGGTGGCAGTTTCGAGCTCTCCACGTGGATCATGGGTGGCGAGAAGAGAGCTCTGAAGAAGCTCAAAAACTTGCCCTTTTTGCACAAGAAAGGGGAGTCTTTTTCCATCTGGAGAAGATGGAAAAAGATAGTGGGGGAAACCTCGAATGCAAAGCTCGAGAAGCGAGATACGCTCTTTTTTCAAAAATCTATCAAAAACACTCCTTGGACGGTCTTCTTTTAGCCCATCATAGCGATGATTTAGTGGAGACAATCCTTAAAAGAACATTTGAAGGGAGCGGTCTTTCAACCCTTTCTTTCCAGGAGAGTTCTCTCTACGAGGGGATGCACTCAATCCGCCCCTTTATTACCACGACGAAAGAGGAGATTCGAGCCTATCTGAAAGAAAAAAAGATGTGGTATATCGAAGATCGGACAAATAGTGATCCTCAGTTTTTGCGGTCTCGAATGCGCAGCTCTCTCCTCCCTTTTTTAGAGGAGAGTTTTGGGAAGGGGGTAAAAGAGAATATTCTTTACCTGGGCAAAAGGGGGGAGAAGATCTCCCATTTTTTGGAAGAACGGATAAATGAGATATATAAGGGGATAAAAAGAGGCCCCTTTGGTCTTTTTCTTGTAATCCCTTCTCTTCATGAGGTGGAACTAGAACACTTGATAAGAAAAATTTTTAAAGAGCTCAAGATCGTCCCTTTGCGAAGTGAGATTGATCGATTGATTGTTTTGATCAAAGAAGGAAAGGGTAGAAAAGGGGTGGACAAAAAGGATTGGAAGATCTTTTTTGATAAAGAAAGGCTGTTTTTTCTAAAAAGACAAGAGTGGGAGATTGGTGTAGGGGAAGGGAGCGCCTTTTCTGGTGGATGGGAAGAGTTATGGAAGGGTGAAATTGGTGTAGAAATCCCGTGTAAAACTATAACTTTAGGTCCTCCAGAGCTTAACGCTCATCTTCCAAACGGGTGGAGACTTAAAGAGTGGTATCGGGTGCATCATGTCCCTTCATTTCTCAGAAGTTGGTTTCCCGTCTTATGGCAAGGAAAAGATCTAGTAGGAGAGTTACTTGTGCCGAAAGAAAAAGGAAAAAGGGGAAATCAAGTTTTGACCTTAAAAGAAAAACAGCTAAAATATGAGTGCGACCTCTGAGTATTGGGGCCTTCTTTAAAAAATTTTCACTTTAATGGAAATAGAAGTGATAAATAAATAGGATTGTGGTTATTTAGTAACTAGGAAATAACGCAGATTAATTATGAAAAAAAACAACAAAATGAAGCCAGAAGGTAAAAAAGGGATTCCACTTGTTTGGATTCTATTTATTGTAGGTTTCTTAGGAGTCCTTGCTTTTCAGAATCTTGGAGATGCAAAGACCGCTCAAGTCTCTTTCAGCCATCAAGTAGAGCACCTCATTAATTTAGATCTTATTGATCCTAAAGAGAATCGAAAGATTGCTCTCAATGACAATTTGGTTACTTTTAGTGGGATGTTTAGAGATCATTTAGGTGAGACTGCTCGTGAGAGATATCGCTACTTAAATCTTCTCAACCAGCAACATGTCATTGTTCAAGAAAAACAAAAGATGGGCGATGAGTTGTCTCTTTTGCAGCAAAAAAGTATAGATGCAAGCAGCCTCTTTTTAGCTGTCTCTGGATTGAGACCCACAACTGGTTATGTGGTTGTTTCTGAAGGAAATGAGTCACCGTTATATTCTGTTGTTGTCCGTGAATTTCCAAGCCTCTCTTTTCCGGTATTGCCCGAAGTGCGCCGTGAAGGGGAAAAACTTTCTAAAAGTTCTGACATTCAAGCTATTAACGCATTTGGGGCTAACGTATTGCATCTTGTCGAAACCTATCGAGGAGAGCGGATAGGGGTTGGTAGTGAGTTATTGAAGAAGAACTTAAGAGAAATTGAGACGAATGTTCGACGTGGTTTGGAGACAAACTCTCTTACAGCAGCAGAAAAACATAAGATTTTTGCCTCTGCAGTTCAGCAAATGGAAGATTTTGTATCTGAGCTTACTAAAGAAGTAAACGGGGTTCGTCTTCATGAGTTGCGTAGTGTATGGAACTATGTTGAGCATTTAGGGATTTATAAAGGGATTGAAGCCGACTACAGAAAGAATGTTCTTCAATTAGATAAAGCAAGGCAAAAGGTTGCCGGTGTCATCTGGTTTGTGGATAACCAAGAGTATTCTACTAGAGGTCTTGAGAAGATCAATCCAGAAGCGTACCAGCAATGGTTTATTGGAGCTGAAAAAGAGTCGCAAAACTTTGCTCAAAACAAAGGACTTACATTTAAAGCACCTGATCAACCTAGAAGCCTTGTATTGGATAAAACATTCAAAAGTGAAGAGCAAACGCCTAATTACTTTAATTACTTTTTCACCTTCTTGCCCCTTATATTAGTAGGGATGATTGTTTATTTCATTTTCGCAAGGCAGATGAAAGGGGTTGGTTCTTCAGCGATGAACTTTGGAAAATCGCCTGCAAAATTGATTAACAAAAGTGCTCAAAAGGTTACTTTTGAAGATGTTGCGGGAATCGATGATGCCAAAGAAGAGCTTGAAGAGATTGTTGAGTTTTTAAGAGATACCTCTCGGTTTACAGCTCTTGGCGCTAAAATTCCTAAGGGTGTCCTTTTAGTTGGGCCTCCTGGGACAGGAAAAACCCTGATCGCTAAAGCAGTAGCTGGAGAAGCAGGAGTTCCTTTCTTCTCTATCTCTGGATCTGACTTTGTAGAGATGTTTGTTGGAGTCGGGGCCTCTCGCGTAAGAGATTTATTTGAGCAAGCAAGACGCAGCGCTCCTTGTATTATTTTTATTGATGAGATTGATGCTGTGGGTCGTCACCGAGGATCAGGCCTGGGTGGGGGACATGATGAGAGAGAACAGACTCTAAATCAGTTGCTTGTAGATATCGACGGAATGGATGCAACTGAAGGGGTTATTTTGGTTGCAGCAACTAACCGCCCTGATGTTCTTGATAAAGCTCTTTTACGTCCTGGCCGATTTGACAGAAGTGTTTATGTCGATCTTCCAGAAATTAAAGGGCGTCTTGCCATTGCTAAAGTGCATACAAAGAACATTAAAATTGCTGAAGATGTAGATCTTAAAGATCTTGCTCAGCGAACAGCTGGGTGTTCTGGTGCAGATATTGCCAATATTATTAACGAAGCGGCTATTTTTGCTGCCCGTAAACGCAGAAAGGCTGTGATACAAGAAGATTTACGCTATGCTCACGAGAAAGT
>CAZBHP010000068.1:8196-8694 GCA_964491795.1 uncultured bacterium
CTTGGAAAAGAGCGTAAGAGCTTACAGATGGAAGAAGAGGATAGAAAAGCTACCGCTTACCACGAAACAGGCCATGCACTGGTCGCTCTTACTCTCAATACTGCTGATACTGTAGATAAAGTTACCTGCACACCTCGTGCTCGAAGCCTTGGCGCTACACACTTTGTTCCTAAAGCTCAAAGGGTAAGCTTTAAAAAACAAGAGCTCAAGGACCAGCTTGCAGTATTAATGGCTGGGCGTATCGGAGAAGAGATCTTCAATAAAGGGGATGCTTCTTCTGGGGCTCAAATGGATATCAAGCAAGCAACACAAATCGCCCGTTCCATGGTTTGCGAGTGGGGTATGTCTGATAAGATCGGTATGATCAACTACAGCGATAGTAGTGAAAAGAGCATTATGGCCGGCTTTCAAGAGAAAGAGTATTCAGAAGAGACAGCGGTTCTGATTGATAAAGAAGAGAAAAGTCTAATGGATGAGGGGTATGCCCGTGCAAAAACT
>CAZBHP010000069.1:0-8617 GCA_964491795.1 uncultured bacterium
GGCCTTCTTTGACGTCGACCTTCGGTCTGATAAAAAGTAAGAGCGCATTCTTCGTAAAACATGTCATTTATAATTTAAAAGACTATATTACTCTTCGCGAGAGGGAGATGTTCGTTGTCTTTTGACCTCGCCCCTCTCTTTTTTTTGGGCGAGCATCTTCTCTTTGCTTTTGCGGGAACGGCGGGCTTTTTGTTTGCGAATCTTTGCCGCTTCTTTTTTGCGCTTGGTCTCTACATTCAAGATCTCCTCTCGAATCTTATCTAAAAGAATACGCCTTGCATACAAGCGATTCATTTCTCGAGAGCGGGCTTGTTGACATTTGACTTCGATGCCTGTAGGCAAGTGTTTTAAATAGACACAATTCTGTGTCTTATTAATCTTTTGTCCCCCGGGACCGCCACCAGTAACAAACTTCTCTAAGAGATCTTCTTCTCGAATCCCTTCTTTTCTCATTTCATTAACGAGTATTTCGAACTTATCTTTTCCTATCATTACCTCAATATATAGTCTTTTAAGTTATAAATGACACTTTTTAACTCGCCTGCATCTCTTATTTTTCATCCGTCTGCATCGGCCCTGTCCCAAATTCGAAGAGTCCTCCGGAATCTTCTCTGTTTGGGTCCCTTTAACAGTAGCCTTCTTCGACGCCGACCTTCGGTCTGATAAAAAATAAGAGCGCAGCCTTCGTAAAACCTGTCATTTATAACTTAAAAAACTATAACTAAATTCTCTTTTTATTTGTAAAAAAGTTTTTTATAAGATACTAGGAGAATTATGAGACAAACTTTTATATTAAATAATATCCTCCTGGCAATTTTACTAACCTCATGCAGTAAAGAAACTATTCATAATTACTCTGTATCTTTTAGATCTCCAGATTCGTTTGTAGAAAAAACTGCTCATGCCTATGGAAAAAATGCAGTCAAAAGCTCTCTAGTATCCCTTGCTGCCCCGACAAATAAGGTTATCGGATTAAATAGGCAAAGAGATCTTGCTCGAGAATTTTTAACCGACATTGGGGGAGTTGCTCTTGAAGCCCACTATATTGATGGAGAGATAATCGATGGTTTTTATTTTGATCCTGCACTTTTTAAAAAAGCAGAATACAGCGTCTATAAAAAATGGAGACTTCTCTTTAAGGAGCCAAAAAACAACCGCCTGGCAGAAATCTGTGATATCGATTTACGAGGCTCTACTCTCGCGACTCTCTTTCACCTCCCAAAATACATCCGACCTTTAAAAGAATTAAAAGGGAAAGCCAAAGGGGTTTTATGTTTTCCTGCTATGGGTATCTTCTACGAGTTTGACCCCCAAATGATCCTCTCCTTCCTGATTAGAGGTTTTCATGTAGTCGCTGTCAACTATCGTGGAATTATCCCGGCTGAGGAGGAAGTGGTTTGGGAGGACTTGGCCAAAGATGCTTCTATTGTCCACAATTGGATGCAAAAAAAGACCGGTATTCCCCGAGAAGATATCCTTTGCTACGGTAAATCGTTTGGATCATCGCTTGCTCTTTACGCCTCTTTATCAGAAAAATCCCCCCTTATGATAGACCGAGGATTTGCTCGTTTAAGTAGCGTTTGTAAGACACAAGGCCTTCTCTCCGCCTTCACCCAGCAAATGATTGAAAACTACTATCGGTTCCCTAACGAAGACCTCATCAAAAACATACAAACCCCTCTTCTGATCGTAGAAGCAAGTGGAGATACCCGAATGAAGGGCGAGGGAGAAAAACTTTTTTCTGCCTATGCAAAAGATCCAGAAAGTTTTATAAAGGTATCTGGCAGCCATTTTGGAATTTATTGGGGCGACTCTCTTCCTACTTGGTATAGTGATGAAAAAAGCCAAGAAAAAGTAGATAAATTTCTAAAGAAAATCTCTAAATAATGCAAACTTTTGCCGCATCTGACCTGTATCTAGTGGCTCTTATGATCCTCTTAGAACAAGTCCTATCAGCCGATAACGCCCTTGTCCTCTCTGTGCTTATCCAACCTTTAGAGAGTAAAGAGAGAAGAAAAGCTCTCCTTCTTGGACTTGTCTCAGGCCTTGTTCTTCGCTCATTAATGATCTTAGGAGCCGCCTATCTGATCTCTTTCACGTGGATCCAGATTATAGGAGGCCTTTATCTCCTCTATATTTCTCTGATGCATATTATCAAAGGCCGCCTCCCCATCTCTCTACCAAAAATCTCTTCTCTGACCCGCACAATCATAAAGATTGAACTTGTTGATCTTTTCTTCGCTATAGATTCTATATTGGCGGCTTTTGCCCTGGTATCTTTCACTTACCCCCCTGATCTTATCCATTCTAAACTGTGGATTATCTATCTAGGTGGATTAGTAGGTATGGCCATGATGCGCTTTACAACTCTTGGTTTTAGCTATCTTATAGACCGTTTTCCCTACCTTTTAAAAATTGCCTTTGTAGGAATTGGAGCAATCGGAGCCAAACTAATCTACGACGGCATCATACATTGGATTTAATTTTGACAAAAAAACTAAACTTTGTTCTAATAGCTCATTTAAAAATAGAATTGCCATAGTGAATCTTTTTCTAAGCTCTATTGCCTTATCAGTTTTATTGAGTAATAGCCCCTCAGCAATCCAACCTATTTCTACTTGTTATTATGTCTTAGAAAATCTACAAACTTATAATGAAGTGAACTTGCAAGCATTTGCTGAAAATGTGTGTGCGTCTCACATGGTCATAGTAGATTTGTTAGAAAAATCAGAATGTTTCTATGCAACTGACTCTAAAGAATGGATTAAAGGGATTACTTTCATCGTAGCTGGATTAATTTTAATACGTTACCCTCCTCCCGCAAGAACTTTAGGAATACGATTGATTAAAAGAACCTCCTTCTCAAGAAGGAGGAATTCTTCTTACTCCTTAAGGATTACTTGATTAATTGGCCGCTTTACCCACCCCCTAAAGGGATGGGATAGCAGCTTGGCAGCTCGTTCAACTAGGTATTGGCTTTATCGGTTACGAATACTATGATGCTATAATGGATTATCTAATAGATCACAATTTGATTAGTGACAGAAGAACAATTGACTCTCTGGGCGACTAAATATGATTTCTTTAGTCACCTTTAAAACCCTTGTTTGTGTAGGTTTTATAGGTTTTTTTATAGTTTGGGCGTTTCTTCTTAAGGATTTACTGTCGCTATTACGCACACACTGGAAAAAATTAAAAATTTGGCAGAAAATACTAGTATTAATTGCTCTTGCCCTAGCTATTTTTTGGGGTTTAGAATTACTAGCTAAACTGAATAAATATCTCCCCTATTTTTCGGGGTAACCGTTTTGTGAAAGGTTATAGGCTTGCCTCTTCTTACATTGGATTTAATTATTCAATCTCTATATACTTGCTTTTACTATGTCTAAGCGAGTGCTGGAGGGAGAGCTCGTCTCCAATCGAAGTGCCTATCACAATTACGAAGTCCTAGAGACCTGGGAAGCCGGAATTGTTTTACAAGGAACAGAGATTAAATCGTTGCGTCTTGGGGGCGGAAATCTGCAGGACAACTACGTAGTTATCCAAGCGGGAGAACCAATTTTAAAACTTGCTTCCATTGCTCCCTACAAATTTGGTAATATATACAATCATGAGGAGAAGCGAGAACGTAAACTCCTCTTACATAAGCACGAGATACAAAAACTAAAAAAAGAATCGCAGATCAAAGGGCTTACTTTGATTGCCCTCTCTTTTTATTTGAAAAAGGGAATGGTCAAAGTAAAACTCGGGGTCTGCAAAGGGAAGAAAGCTCATGATAAACGAGCAGCCCTTAAGAAAAAAGAGCACCAAAGAGAGATGAGGATCGAATGAAATTTGTGATTGCAAGAGAAGATTTTGTCGCTTTAATGGGAAAAGTCCAAGGAGTTGTCCCCTCAAAGCCTGTGATTCCAATTATTTCTCATGTTCTTATCGAAGCTGATAAGCGCGGCATCACAATCAATGCAACCGATTTAACTGTGAGCATCAAGGCAACAAAAACTACAACGGTTGAAGAAGAAGGAGCAGTCGCTCTTCCAGCCAAGCACCTCTTCTCCCTTGTACGCGAATTGATAGCCCCTGAAGTAAGCTTTGAAATGGGGAAAGATAAAATTGTCCGTATCACTTCAGGTGGTTCCCATTTTAGGCTACACGCAGTTGATAAACACGAGTTCCCCTCTTTCCCAGATATCGGGCAGGGAAAATCTATCCCAATCGATGGAAGTTTCTTAAAAGAGATGCTCTACAACACAGCTTTTGCAGTTGCTCGTGAAGATAATCGCCAAGCTCTTAAAGGGGTTTACATGGAGCTTCAAGACGGCAAAATTACGGTTGTTGGAACTGATGGAAAAAGACTTGCTAAGGTGGAGCGTCCAATTGAGGGGGAAAAAGAAGACGATCTCTCTTGCATCATCCCATTGAAAGCAGTTGATGAAATGATGCGCATTTTGGATAACGAAGAAAAAGCAACTCTCACCCTTCTTCCAGATAAAGTTTCTCTAGAGACAAGAGATACAAGCCTTGTTGCAAAACTTCTTATGGAGCAATATCCAGACTATAGGCAAGTGCTTCCCAAAAAAGAGTCGATGAAAAACGTATCTCTTCACCGCGAGGAGCTCTTGACCCTTTTAAGACAAGTGTCTCTTTTTACATCTGAGGTGACCCCTTCTGTAAAACTCACCTTGCAACAAGGAGAGCTTGGTCTACAAGCGATGAACACTAAAGTCGGTGAAGGAAATGTGCAGATGCCGGTTGATTACCACGAAAGCAAGTTAGAAATTGCTTTTCATCCTCATTTTTTTATCGACATTCTCCGGCATTCAAAAGATGAAACGGTAAATTTTGGAGTGATCGATTCTTTCCATCCTGGATCGATTACTGACACTTCAGATTCACAGTTCATCTTAATGCCTATGCGCCTTTCTACCGAATGACAGTTCTTAAACGGCTCTATTTATCTAATTTTCGGAATTTTAAAAAGGCGTCGTTTACCTTTTCTTCGGAACAAAATTGGATTACCGGGCACAACGGCGCAGGTAAAACAAGCCTTTTAGAAGCGATCTCCCTTTTAAGTACGGGAAAATCTCACCGGACACAAAACTTGCAAGAAGCTGTGCACTATGGGGAGTCCCATTTTACAATCGAAGGGATCTTTTCTACTTACGGAATTGAAGAAAAGCTTCAGATTACTTTCGGCCCTTCGGTTAAAGAGATTTGGCATAATGAGACGCGCCTTCCCGGGTTTCTCTCTCTTCTCGGCCTTCTTCCTTCAGTTTTTTATGCACCCTCCGACATTGCTCTTATTGAACGGAGTCCTAAAGAGAGGAGACGTTTTTTAAATATCCATTTAGCTCAGCTCGATCCTTCTTACTTACATAATCTAGGAAAATATACAAAGGCGCTCGCCCAAAGAAACGCCCTTTTACGGACAAAAAAAAGTGAAACTCTTTCTCTTTGGGAAACAATTCTCTCAGAGACAACAAAACAAATCCTTGAAAAAAGAAAATCTCTTCTCGAACAAATTACAGCTCTTCTAGAAAAAGAATATACCCACCTACAAAAAAGGGAGGAAATCCCTCACATTATCTACGAGCCATCTCCCCCTACAGACCCCTTACCCTCTCTCTGGGAAAAGATGCGCTCTCGTGAATTACTTTTAGGTTATACCCTCCTCGGCTCTCATCGAGATGACTTTACCCTTCTTCTTAACGAAAAGCCTGCTAAAATGTATGCAAGCGAAGGACAAAAACGCTCTATTATAGCAGCAGTCAAAATTGCAGAAGCATCCCTTTTTAAATCACCCCTCTTTCTTGTAGATGATTTCGGTGTTCATCTTGATCCAACAAGACAACAACTTCTCTACGCCCGCATCCAAAACCTGGGCCAACTTTTCATCACTTCTCCCGAAGTTTCAATCAATACTGAACAAACTTCTCTACAAGCGCTCTCGTTGTAGATCACTGCAAAATCTTTACATTTGCTAAAAAAAACCTTAACAAAATATAGTAAAAAATCCTCTTTATATCGTATAAATCTTTAAGGCTAGATTGAGGAGGGAAAAATGTTGATGACAAGATCACTCCTTGTTCCTTACTCACTCTTACCAAAAAAAATTGGTTATATAATCAACAAGGGAGTGTGTTATGAATGACATAAGAAACCCTGAATTCGCTTCTTTAGAAACGAATCAAACAGGTCAAGTGGTCCCTCTATTTTTTAAATCTTCTAAACAAGTTATCCGAAGAGTGCGAGGAGTTTTTTTTAGGAAAGCTACAGCCTTTATCTTGTCGCTTAGTTTTATAACAAGCGCAACTCAACAGCTTTACTCATCAGAACCAGTTAGATTCTCTAACCACGTTCCTCATGAAGCCGTAAAGAGCGCAGTTTTTTTATCGGCGCTTGATTCTACAACTATCGTCCCTTTAACCTTCACCTTGCCCTTGCGCAACCAAGAAGAGTTAGAAGATCTAGTTCAACGCATTTACGATCCAAACGACACAGAACATTACCATAAATACCTCACCTCTGAAGAATTTATTGAGAGATTCTCTCCAACACAAGAAGATTATGACGCAGTCATTGATTACGCTAAGAGCGCAGGCTTTACAGTAACTGGAACACACTCTAATCGGACGCTGTTAAATGTTGCAGCTCCTGCTGAATCAGTGGAAAATGCTTTTGCCCTTTGCCTTCACCGTTATGAGACACCTAATGGGCACAAATTTTATGCTCCCGACGATGACCCTCAAGTTCATCACTCAATTGCGCCTCTCATTAATGGTGTAATCGGTCTTGATAATTACGCTCTAAGACGTCCATTCCGAAAAGTAAAGAAAGTATTAGAGGTAGAAGAAGCTATGCAGGCTGTTTCAAGCCAAGCCTCCCCTTCCGGTCCAGGCAGAGGTTATGCTCCACAAGACCTTCTAACAGCTTATAACCTCTCAACCGTACCGCGAGACGGATCAGGGCAGATAATAGCTTTGTTTGAGCTTGCATCTTACCAACTAAGTGATATTAGAGCTTACACCTCTTATTTTGGTCTCCCTTCTCCCCAGCTAACTAACGTTTTCGTCAACGGTGGATCAGGGACCGGTATTGATGCCGAGGTAACTCTTGATATTGAGCTTGCCCTTGCATTAGCACCCAAAAGTCAAATTTATGTCTATGAAGGTCCAAATTCCAATGTAGGAGTGCTAAACACCTATAACCGTATTGCAACAGATAACATTGCAAAACAAGTCAGCACCTCTTGGGGTATGGGAGAAAATTTAGCAAGCTCACAACAGCTTCAAGCTGAGAATGCGATTTTCCTTCAAATGGCAGCGCATGGACAGACTATCTACGCAGCAGCTGGAGATAGCGGAGCGTACGATAACTACGAAAACTCTTCTGGCCCTGCTAGAAAAACTCTTGCAGTCGATGACCCGGCCTCGCAACCTTATGTTGTCGGTGTTGGTGGAACAAGGCTCACAGTAAATAGCCAATCGGGTGAATACCAAAGCGAAGTTGTTTGGAATAACGGACTTGGAAGAGGAGCAGGCGGTGGCGGTATTAGTATTGTCTGGCCAATCCCTTCTTGGCAGAAAAACGTAGCAACTACGTATTCTAAGACACAACGAAATGTTCCAGACGTCTCCCTTAATTCTGATCCAGCCACAGGTTATTCTGTTTACCACGCGGGTCAGTGGACAATAGTCGGTGGAACAAGCTGTGCAGCTCCTCTTTGGGCAGCTTTTACAGCTCTTGTAAATCAGGAACTAGTAGCTAAACAAAAACCGGTTTTAGGTTTTGCAAATCCCGTACTTTATCCTATCGGGACAAGCTCGTTATTTACTGCTGATTTCCATGATGTAACATCTGGCAATAATCTTTATTATCCTGCCACTACTGGCTATGATAATGCAACTGGCTGGGGATCTTTTAACGGCGCAAACCTTTGGGGAAGCCTAACAAGTTCTTCTCCACCGCCTCCTGGATCTTCTCCTGTATGCAATATCGCCATGACCCACAATGCCCCTTTTGTGAGAGGAAGCACTGGAACTTATAAGATTCAGGTCTCTAATCAGGGGACAGGCTCTACTTCAGGAGTGGTGAGCGTAGCTGTAACTCTTCCACAAGGACTTAGCTACAAATCATTTAGTGGTCTAGGATGGAGCTTTAACCAAACAACCCAAACATTCACACAAACTGCACCTCTTGCAGCTGGTGCGAATTACCCTCTAATTTCTTTAGTTGTCAACGTGGCGCCCAATGCTCCAGCTACAATGACTCCTAAAGCAACAGTATCTGGAGGAGGATCTACCTCTAAAACAGTCACCAATGTGACTACCACCAGATAAAAGAGTACGTATTTTATATCCCGCGGTTTTCTACAATCCGCGGGATTTTTATACCAAACGCATTAAAAAGAACCTCCTTCTTCAGAAGGAGGTTTTTTACATACTTTTAGTATCTATGGTTTAAAGAGCGGCAACCTTGTTGCCGGTAATAGAGGGCGCCACTGGAAGTTCACTTCCAGTGGCGCCCTCCCAGCTTTGCGGCTATAACCGCAAAGCTGGATAATTCCAAGCGAAGCATTGCCCTTTATGTTAGTTTTGTCCCTGCAACGAAGTGGAAGGGA
>CAZBHP010000070.1:0-8379 GCA_964491795.1 uncultured bacterium
ACGCACATCACCCTAAAGAAATTGTGGCAACGCTTGCGGCTCTCAAAGATAGGATTCCTCATCGAAGACTCGTTGCTGTCTTTCAACCGCACCGCTATACAAGATTGCATGATTTTATGGACGAATTTGCCGAGGCCTTTAAAGACGAGAGTTGTTTGATTTTAACAGAAGTTTATTCTGCGGGAGAGGAAAGAGTTGAGGGGTTAGTGGAAAATCTTCTTGCCAAGTTACCAAAAACAACGAAATATGTTGTACGCACTGAGCTTACCTCTTTTATCAAAAATTTCATGGAAAGAGGGGATCTTGTGGTCACCTTAGGAGCTGGAGATATCACGCATGTTAGCACCGAACTATCGCGGGGTTAAGCTCATTGTCTTCTCTATTTTTTGCACCTCAGCTATTGGGTCAGCCCTTTTGCATCTTACTAAATATGGAAGAGATGAAAGTCATGTCATCGATACGATTATACAGACTGGGCCTAGCAAAGAAGCGTTGGCTACACTCTATTTTACAGAGCTTTTAGATCTATCTAGAGATGAGCCAACCTATGCGGCCTCTTTTTCTGTAGAAGAAGCGCACCAAAAGCTCTTAGAAACCTCTCTATTTAAAGAGGTTTTCATTGAAAAAAGATGCCCCTCTACACTTTATATCGATTATACGGTGCGAAAGCCCGTGGCTCTTCTGGCAGATTATACCAATACGGCTATTGATGAAGAGAGTAACCTTTTTCCCTTAGAACCTTTTTTCTCCCCTAAAAAACTCCCTGAAATTTACCTCGGCCTTACAGAATACACCCCTTTTGTAGACAAAAAAGAGCTTAGGCTCGCCTTTGAAATCATCCATTTTTTTCATTCTCACACATTTCTTCATGAAGTTGCCATAAAAAGGGTAGATACTTCCAGGGCTTATGCAGATAGTTTTGGTAAAAGAGAGATCGTTGTGGTATTAGAAAAACAGGAGAGGTCCCACTTTTTGCGTTTAAGCACACGTGATTACTTAGCGGGACTTACCCATTATTTACAGATGAAAGAGGATAAGTTGCAAGACGAAGTGATCGATCTGCGTATCCCAAACATCGCCTATGTAGAGGAGATATAGAAGGTTGTGACTGAGTTGATTTTAGTGATGTGCACCGTTGGGAACTTAGAAGAGGCAAGAGTTATCTGCAAAGGGCTTGTAGAAAATAAGCTCGTTGCCTGCGCCTCCATCTTCCCTCTAATTGAATCTTATTTCTTATGGGATAAAATTCTTGAGCAAACAGCTGAAGTCAAAGTCTTTCTCAAAACCAAAGAAGAGCTCTACCCCCTCGTAGAGCGCTTCATCAAAGAACACCACAGTTATCAAGTCCCCGAGATTCTCTCCCTAAAAATAGAAAAGGGCAACACAGAATACGTCCGTTGGGTCACCGCTAGCGTAGAGATTTAGTGCATAGCTAGGTAACTCATGTTACGCACTTTTGCGTAACATGAGCTTATAATATCAGGGAACAGGATGTGCAGGATCGACTTCGTCGATAGGATATGCAGGATGCAAATTTCTTATAATTATCCTGCGTATCCTATAAGCCGCAGGCTATCTTACATATCCTGTAACTTTTTCGCTCTCACAGAACTAGACGCAAGCTATTGCGTAACATGAGTGAAGTTATTTCTGAGAACTGGTATAAGCCTTAATCTAGACACTTGGGATGTCGGCTTCAATCTCAAACCTTCTTCCATCGATGATACGAGCATTTCCACACCTACGGAATTCTCTCCCATCTTGGAGGCAAACCTCGGAGCAATGGATTACAGGAGGGGAGATGCTAGTTACAGTAAAAGTGTAGATGCGTTCCATTCTAGCTGTTCTTGTGCCGGCACCAACAACCACATCTGGCAATATCCGCGTTGCTATTTCCGTTACAACTAGAGTGTTTTCTGTGGTAAACGTAGAGCTAAATGACATCTCAACTTCACCCCTACGTGGTTGATGAGCTTGAACTCTTACATGATCTCTGTGTAACACTTCGGAAAAAGGGGTAAGTAGATCTCTAATAGGTTCGGAAACGACGATTGACATAAGATGTTCTCCTTATTTTTATGCGTAGAAAGACTATAGTCGTTTAAATTATAAATGACATGTTTTATGAAGAGGTCTATTCTTCTTTTTCTTCTATCTAACGTTTCTTCTTCGGCACAGAACTCTTCATACAGAGCTTATAACCTGAACCTTTCCATCGATGATACTCGGCTCTCCTACAATAGAAAGTTTTTTTCCGTTTCTGAGGATGATTTCGGAGCAAAGGATATAAAGAGGTGAGGTGCTCATTACCCTAAAAGTATGGCTACGTTCTGTCGTGTCAGATCTCCCGCCAGAGTAACAACCCATACCTGGCAAGATGCGTCTTATCATTGTATGTATAACCGCGGCATTTTCTGCGATAAAGCGAGAGTTGAAGGAAAAGTCATATCTACCCTCTGTTAAACAATTTTTTGTTTCTTCATATTCTTCATGTAATGCTTTGCAAAAAGGGTTAAGTATATCTTTAATTTCTTGAGAAACAGCAGGTGCCATAAAATGTTCTCCTTATTTTTATGAGTAAAAATAGTAGCAGATCTTGGTTAAAAAACAGATACAGCAATCATTTTTTATTTCTGAGAATTGGTATTAGTTCCTACGTAGCCCAGGAAAAAATAGTGGTGAGGTTCTACGGGATTGATAAAGGTGCTAACGATTGTGTTGAAAGGGGCGGAGAGGGGAAGGTTTAGTTGATAGGCAAGGACGGCTAAAAGGTTTTGTTCAGGACGGGGGGAGAGACAAGGATCTAGAGCGAGAGTTTTCTCATACCACTGATTAAACAAAAGTAATCCGCTTGGGTGAGTTGTGTCAATTCCGATTAGAGAGGCTTGTATGGTTGGGATGGATCGGTTCTCTTCTTCTGTAAGGCCACAAGAGAGGCGCAGTTTTTCTGAACCATAAAGACGTAAACGGCGGGATTGAGAGAGGAGAAAATAACCGTCTTTACCTAAAGTTTCTAAGAGAGCATCGAAGTTTCGTAGCGGCTGCATGATACTATCGAGCCAAACGATTTTCTTGTAGCCGAGTCTTTTGGCTTCTCGAAACATACAAACTTTAAAAGAGTAAGGGATGTGGGCTAAAGTAAGCGATCCCCCTTCAAGATCTGGCCAACCGCCTAGGCGGTAGAGAAAGTGGCCTTTAAAGCCAATGTTACGTAAATGATTTTCCATCTCTAAAATCTTTTGGGGATAGCCTAAGAGATGATTCCAAGAGGCATAAGAGATGACGCAGCATTCTTTATCTTCAGGGGGAGAGAAAAAGATTTGTTTGAGAGCAAGATCAAATGGTCGATGCGGATCCACAAAGCGGATCTGTCGTGCTCGCACATCATATCTTCTATAATCGTTCGGGGTTTCAGGATAGAAGGTGTTTAACCACTTAAGATAGGGACGCTCTCCTTGTTGCAGATACTTTTGTAAAAGGCAAAAGTCTTCATAGGTAGGATTGTAGAGATCAGAAATCTTTTGGTAGATAGCCTCATCTTCTGTTAACGCACATAGAAACAAAGGCAGACAATAAAAGAAATATCTCACTGTTTGGTTCCTGGATAGGCAACAAAGAAAAAATGCTCGGGCTTTCTGAAGAGGTAATTGCCACAGATATCTCGGATAGAAGCGGAAAGAGGAAGGCCTAGTTTGTAAGCTAGGACTGCTAAAACATTCTCTTCAGGTCTTCTCGATAAGTAAGGGTCGAGATCTAGCGCTGCTTGATGCCAAAGATCAAGAAGAGCTATGCCCTTTTCATTTTCCATGTGAATGCCGATAGCACCTCCTCTTACCGTTTGAATGTTTCTATTCTCTTCATCTGTAAGATTAAAAGAGAGGCGCAATTTTTCAGATCCAAATTCTCTAAGTGTATGCGGCGAGGAGAGGAGAAAATAGCCATCTTGTTCTATCCTGTTAAAAATAGGATCGAGGTTTTTTAAAGGTTCAAAAATGGCGTCAATCCAGAGGACTTTCTTATAGCCCAGTCTTTGCGCTTCTTTAAAGAAGGCGACTTTGAAAGCGTACGGGACATGCATCAAAACAAGAGAGCCCCCCTCGATATTAGGCCAACCTCCTACTCGATAGAGCAAATGCCCTGTAAATCCAACTTTAGAGAGGTGGTCTTTTAATGCCCGTATTTTTTTAGGGTAGCCTCTGATAGGGTTTAAGGAGGCGTAGGAAATAATACAACACTCCTTGTTGTCAGGCTCACTAAAAAAGATCTGTTGTAAAGAGAGATCAAATGGTTCTTTTTTATGAGTAAAAATCATGTTGCGCACTCTTAAGTCGTATCTGCAATAGTCATCTTTTACTTCAGGGTAGAAAAAATTTAGCCATTCTAGATAAGGGCGGTTGCCTTTTTGCAGCTCGTCTTGCAGAGAGCAAAACTCCTCATAGGTGGGGGCATAAATATTTGAGATCTTCTCATAGATTTTTTCTTCAAAGGCAAAGAGGGAAATTATAGAAAAAAAGAGGGGGTAAATTTTTTTCATGAATGTTTATTTTTAAAAATATATAGTAAAAATTACAACCTAAAAAAAGGCTAGAGTCATGTTGCATAGAGTTTTTATTGGCACTCCACTGTTTTTAAGTTTAGCGTTTGGAGAGCTTGAAGCAAAGCCACTCATTCCAGCGCTCGCAAATAAAAAATCTTCGCAGCAGCAAGCAGCACAGCAGACAGGGGCCCCTATCCAAGGAACAATGGTCGATTATTGTGGAGATGGTCCATCTCCCATGCAGGCTACTCTAAGACACATTGAAGCGAAAGGTGTTGGTTACGGCACAGGTTATAGCACTTTAGAGCTCTTTTTTACCTCACCACGATTATGGGTAGAGGAGCTGACCCCTTTTCTCGATCTACGCGGACACATCTTTGATAACGGTAGGCTTGCTGCAAATGCAGGGCTTGGAATCCGTTATTTAGCTGCTAGAATTTGGGGAGCAAACATCTACTACGACTACAGACAGACTCATCACCATCAATACAACCAAGTTTCTGCAGGGATAGAAACGCTTGGAGAACTTTTAGATTTTCGTCTCCTGGGCTATTTTCCAGTGGGAAGCACGACAAGCTCTTATTACGATCCTACGTTTAGCCACTTTTCGGGTAACTCTCTTTATATTAACCAAAAGCGGCAATTTGCTTACATAAGCGCAAATGCTGAAATGGGCTGTTCCCTCAACTTTTTCGAAAGTATGCCCCTTTATTTTGCAGGGGGAGTCTACTATCTACATGGGAAAGGAAGTTATGCTGTGGGTGGAGAGCTCAGAGCGAATATCACTTTTGCAGATTGCTTTAAACTAGAGGCTTCTGGATCATACGATCATATCTTTAAGTGGATTGGACAAGGACAGTTTGGTTTGTCTGTCCCTTTTGGCCGCAAGCCTAAAGTGCGTGCACGTAAAGAGAAGTCTTGCAAAACTGAGCTTGCCCTTTTAAGAAAGGCAGCAGCTCCTTCAGATCGCAATGAGATTATCCCTGTCGGCACAGAGACACAGCTTTCAGCTGCGATCAACCCTTTAACAGGATTGCCATACTTCTTTGTCTTTGTTAGCTCATTTGGTAACTCCAATTCACAATGGCAAAATCCGTGGAGGTTTTTGGCACAAGCTTTAGCGCAGAGTAAGCCTTTGGGAAGCATACTTTATTTGTCTAAAGGCGATGGATCTCCCTATGCAGGTGGGTATACTATGGAGCCTTATGAAAGGGTGTTAGGTTCAGGTGTCGGTATCGTTCTTGCTGTACCCGCAGGAAACCTATTTCTTCCTCCTACGACAGATGGAAACCCTCTAGTAGAAGTTCCTACTAGTGCTGTAGGTTTTGAGATGAACCAAAATACATCTGTGGAAGGGGTTGATTTTATACTTGGAGTTGCAGCCATCGCAGTGCATGCAGAAGATGTTGAAAATGTAGGCTTTAGTAAGGGGAGAATTGAATTCACTGAAACAGACGGCATAGGTGCATTTTTTGAGGGCGTCACTAATGTAGAAGTGTCAAATCTTGAATTTTCGGTCCAAGCAGATTCTTGTGTGGGAACTCGGCTAGAGAGGGCCCGAAACTCTAGAATAGAGGACTGTAACTATAACTCTTCACCTACTGTTTTTAATACCGTATACCAAGATTATGAGGAGTGTGAAGGAACTGTAGTTAATTGCAACAATCACTATGAGATGCCTTTAGATAGCTCAAATACAGGGGTAAAAGTTGCAGGAACCAGCGATGATGTTGAGTATAGTTTTTATGATGGCGAATTTTATTCCACTGATTCAGACCTAAATACTCAAGCAAGTGCCTTTCTTTTAGGGGATGGCTCTGATTTTAAAGGGCTTAGTTTTTCATTAAGTAACATCTCATTTTATAGGATAGGCACTTTAGTAGCAGGAACTCCTCTCCAACTCGGTAGTGGTTTGTGGTTTCAAATATTTACTTTTCAAAACAATCGATTTTATACATGCGCTTCACCTTATGGATATGTAGTAGATTTGGGTATAATTAATAATCCAAGATCTTTTGTTACGGTAAGAGGAAATACATGGGTTCTATCCTTAGATCGAACTATACCATCTCTACGGGTTACTTTTTTGAATCTTTCTTACAAGCAGCTCTTTTTAGAGCAGAACAGAAGCGATGTTGAGTCTGGCCCTAGTTATGTCATACAAGATTATGAAGGGGCGCAGGGGGATATAGTTATCGAAGGGAATATAGGAGAAGTTGAAGAAGTATCAATAAGCCCCACATAGGTAAACGGAATAGAAATTAATTTGCACATAGGATGTGTATGATCATTACAAAAGAGCAGCGAGAAGGAAAAGTAGTCGTTCGTTGTGAAGGGCGGCTAGATGCAATGACTTCACCGCAGCTTGAAAACTTTGTCAACGGTTTAATTGATAGTGGAGCGCGAGAGATTGCGTTGGACTTTAATAAAATTGAATATTTAAGTTCAGCGGGGATGCGCCTTCTTCTATCTGTATCTAAGCGGTTGAAGAAAAGTGAAGGACGCCTTATGCTCTTCTCCATTCATGAAGATGTGATGGAGATTATCAGAATGGCCGGCTTTGAACAAATTCTCAATATTTATGCGGATGAGAAACAGGCTCTCGCAACTCGCTAGGGGTATGTTTTGCAAAACGCATTTTTTGAAAAAGAGGCCCTCGCTCCTAAGGAAGAGAGGCGATGTAGAGAACCAGGGAAAAAACGGAAGAAAGTCCTTGTCCTTTCAGGGCCCACCGCTACAGGAAAAACAAGCTTATCCCTTCTGATCGCCCAGGCAATTGGGGGCGAAATTATTTCCTGCGACTCGATGCAGATCTATCGAGGAACCGATATCTGTTCTGCTAAAGCCACAAAACTTGAACGCTCTCGTATTCCGCACCATCTGATTGATATTCGTAATATTGATGAGCCGTGCAATGTTGTAGAATTTTATGAGGAGGCGATGAATGCCCTTCAAGAAATCCTCTTAAGAGATCGAGTCCCCATCTTAGTTGGGGGCGCTGGTTTCTATATTCACACCTTTTTGTATGGTCCTCCTAAAACTCCTCCTTCTGATAGTGAGATCCGCGCGAAACTTGAAGATGACTGCGAAAAATTTGGGGTGGAGCTTTTGTATGAAAAGCTCTCTCAGATTGATCCCGATTATGCGATGTCAATTACCGTTCAAGATAGACACAAAATTGTCCGTGCATTGGAAATTATCACCCTCTCCGGTCGCAAAGTAAGTGAGATTCCAAAACCTTCCCAAGAAGATATGCTAGATGAGCTTGATTTTAGGTGTTGGTTTATCTATCACCCTCGTGAAGTTCTTTACAAACGTATTGAAGATCGTTGTGATCGTATGGTCGGAGAGGGGCTCTTAGATGAAGTCAAAGCTCTTGAAGAGAAAGGTCTTGAAAAAAACCGGGCAGCTATGAACTGCATAGGTTACCGCCAAGTGCTCGATTACTTCGCCTCCCAAAAAACCCCCGAGGATTATCAAGAGTTTCTGAGAACCTTTAAGAAAGCCTCAAAAAACTATGCGAAAAGGCAATTCACTTGGTTTCGCAAAGAGCCCCTTTTCCGCTGGCTGGATCTTAGCGTCGCAAGCGACGACCGAGCCTCCGAGCTCATCATCCAAGACCTCGAACAATGCTAAAAGTTTTATAGAGATTCGTATCCTAAGCTGTCTATTTTAGCCTGCAGTAAAAGCGAGGCATAAAAATATGTGGAAGGGCTGCTCCGCTTGAGCCCTCCCACACCCACCGTCGGCCAATTCTAGCTTCAATAAATCAAAGATCGTTTCGGGATAAAAGAACCTCCTTCTAAAGAAGGAGGAATTCTTCTGACTCCGTAAGGATTATT
>CAZBHP010000071.1:0-8372 GCA_964491795.1 uncultured bacterium
ATTTATTCCGGATATTTTATATATTATTAACGACAATAACCCCATACGTAATGAGTTTGTGGTAGGTGCTTTAGAACGCAACGTTAGACTCCTTATCCAAACGCAGAAAAAAGCCTATTCTCCCCTCCCCGAATCCTTCGACCCTCGCCACGCTACTCCTACTCCCAAAACAACCGACTTACAACTTTTCGTATTCTCCGAAAATAATCCCCTTCTTCTGCAAGCAAGCTTAGAGTCGTATCAAGAAAACTTAATTCCTTGCCCTGCAATCACGGTGATCTATAAAGCCTCTGAAGAATACCTCTTGGCTTATAAAGAACTTAGCTCTCTTTTTCCTTCTATCTCTTTTTCAAGCTCCTACCCACTTCAGCTTCTCGAAAATAAACAGCCTTATGTATTAGTGGCAACGGACAACTTCTGCCTAACCGAAAGGGTCTCTTTGGCTGAGTGCCTCACAGAAATGGAGGCTACAGGGGCTGTAAACTTTTTATTGGGATGTGAGTCAAAAAATTGTTTTAGTGTAAAAGTAAATGAACAAGCTTTAGCTTGCTCAGTAAGTGAGCTTCTCAAAGCTCCTGACCTACTCTCCGGTGGATTTTTTGGGATCTTTCGTAAAGATGACCTACTTAAGACGCTCAAAAACAAAACCTTAAAAGAAGACAACCTTTTAGAAGCCCACCTAGCCTTGACTAACCATAAAGATGAAATCACACTTTTCCCGGCTCAAAAAAAAGCTTACCTTTTAGATCCTCATAATAAATTTTCCGGCTTGGCTAAAAGCTTTCTTCTAAAAAAATTTCAAGACGGCTATAGTGTTGCCTTAACTTCCCTGAAAGACCACATTGATCAGGGGCTTAAAGAAGAAGATTTTGTCCAAACAACCCTCCTTCCTGCCCCCCTTCCTTAAAGGTGCTGCGAAGTTTTTGTTTGCAAAATTGTTCCAAAAGCTTGATAGGGAAGTGAAGAGGAATCCTTAGTGCGCAAAAAGTTAATTATTGTTGAGTCGCCGTCCAAGATTAAAACCTTGAAAAAGTTCTTGGGTAAAGAATACTCATTTGAGTCTTCTGTGGGCCATATTAGAGACTTGCCGGCAAAACGTTTTGGCATCGATGTCGATCACAACTTTGCCCCTGAGTATGAAATCCTTGAGAACAAAACAGATGTTGTTCACGACATTGAAAAGGCGGCTAAAGCGTGTGATGAAGTCATCCTCTCTCCTGACCCTGACCGTGAAGGGGAAGCAATCGCCTGGCATATCGCCTCTATTTTACCCAAAGGTGTAAAGTATAAGCGAGTCACCTTTAATGAATACACAAAGAAAGCTGTATTAGAAGCTCTTGAACACCCTCGTGAAATTAATGAGGACCTTGTACACGCACAACAAGCAAGACGACTTCTCGACCGTATGGTCGGATACAAGATCTCTCCGATTCTACATCGCAAAATCCACCGTGGACCTAAAGCGGGCTCTTTATCAGCAGGGCGGGTGCAGTCTGTTGTTCTAAAGTTAATCGTCGATCGAGAAAAAGAGATCGATGCGTTTAAGCCAGTTGAGTATTGGAACCTGGGCGCCGTTCTTCAGTCTAAAAAAGGGGACTCTAAACCTTTTACTTCCCACCTATATTCCGTAGGGGGTAAAAAAGTTGAGAAAGAAGATACCGGCAAAGGCGACTGTTATCTTATCGCAAATGCAACAACTGCTGCCAAGATTAAAGATAAGCTCGACAAAGCCAAGTACACTATCTCTAAGATTGAGAAACGGGAAAAGAAGAGAAATCCAACCCCTCCTTTTATTACATCGACGCTACAGCAAGAGTCAGCCCGTCACTTTGGGTTCTCTGCTTCTAAAACGATGTCGATAGCCCAGAGCCTCTATGAAGGGGTAGACCTTGGCGAGAAAGGGACTGAGGGTTTGATTACCTACATGCGTACAGACTCTACACGCCTATCGCCTGAAGCCGAACAAGATGCCCGTAAATATATCGCAGCCCAGTACGGCAACAACTATCTACCTCCAACTACTCCTGTCTACGCAACTAAAAAGAACGCCCAGGATGCCCACGAAGCAATTCGCCCGACAAGCCTTGGACACACCCCCGAATCCATAGAGCGTCTTCTCACCCGTGAACAATATAAGCTCTATCTTCTGATTTGGCGCCGATTTCTAGCCTCACAGATGCAACCAGCTATCTACGATACCGTATCGGTGACAATCGATACAGACCAAGACCTTGTCATGAGAGCCAGTGGTAGCGAGATTAAGTTTCCTGGGTTTCTTGCCGTCTATGAAGAAAAAGAAGACCACATGGACGATAAACAAGAGAAAGAAAACCTCTTGCCGCATTTGACTGATGGTGAAATTCTCAAACATATCGAGAGCACATCTACACAATCGTTTACCAAACCGCCTCCACGCTTTACTGAAGCCTCTCTTGTAAAAGAGTTAGAGAAATCGGGTATCGGAAGACCTTCGACCTATGCGACGATCATGCAGAAGATTCTCAACCGCTCTTACACCTCTAAAGAAAAGAGCGCTCTGAAACCGACAGAGCTTGGAAAGATTATCTGCCAGATGCTTGAGGAAAATTTCCCCAAGATCATGAACATTGCCTTTACAGCAGAAATGGAGAATGAGCTCGATAGGATTGCTGATACCGATATCGATTGGAGAGCGTTTTTAAAAGCCTTCTGGAAAGATTTTCTTCCGACTGTGGAACAGGCTGAAAAAGATGCTAAAGTTCCGAAAGTGTTAACCGATCAAATTTGTCCGACCTGCGGCGCCCAATTGCAAAAAATTTGGGGTCGCGATAGATATTTTTACGGTTGTAGCAATTATCCCGAATGTAAATATACAGCCCCCCTCGAAGAGCTTCACTATAATAAAGAAGACTATGAGCCTTCGTTTGATTGGGAGCAAAAATGTGGCAAGTGCGGCTCTGAAATGAAAGTGCGCCAAAGCCGCTACGGGATCTTTTTAGGCTGCAGTAAGTATCCTGAGTGTAAAACGATTGTCAATATCCCTAAAAAGGGAGAAGTTGCCAATGAAGATCTGCCCCATTGTCCAGCAATTGGATGCCCTGGGCAGCTCACCAAAAAACGGTCTCGCTTTGGGAAATACTTCTACTCCTGTTCTACGTTTCCAGAGTGCAATGTGATTGCAAACTCAGTAGAAGACTTACTCGAGAAATACAAAGATCACCCCCGTACAGCTTATGTAAGTAAGCGTCGTCCGAAAGGGGAAAAAGGCTCTAAAAAAGAGTCAGCCAAAAAGGCGACATCTGAAAAGACCTCTGGCAAAACAAAAGCCTCTTCCAAAAAGACAAAAACTATCGCTAAGAAGACCACAAAGAAAAAAGAGGCTGCCCCAAAAAAGCAGACTCTCTACCAACCAAGCGAGATCCTCGCAAAAATCGTTGGGCCTGAGTCCTTATCGCGACCAGAAGCGACAAAAAAAGTGTGGGATTACATCAAAGCTCACAAGCTTCAGGATCCTAAAAATAAGCGCTTGATTGTCACCGATAGCAAACTTGAAAAACTCTTCGGTCATAAAGACAAGACAGATATGATGAAGCTTGCCGGCTATCTCTCAAAGCATCTTAACTCTGTAAAATAATCCCTAGACAAAGCCTCCGTTTTTCTGTAAAAGGCAAAATTGTGAGGAAACACTATCGACTCATCTTTTTGGTGCTGATATGCCTGATGTCGCTTGGGCTGGCGTTTCTTTATTTCACAAGCGCTGACATTGCTGTGCTCAACCCCAAAGGGGAAATTGCTGCGAAGCAGCGTAAGCTATTAGTCGATGCGACTTACTTGATGTTGATTGTGGTGATTCCGGTCTATTTGATGACCTTCTACTTCATGTGGAAGTATCACCATGAGAATAGAAAGGCAGATTACGCTCCAGAGTGGGACTTCAACTTGATGGCAGAGGTTATCTGGTGGTCGATTCCTTTCGTTATCATTATTGTCTTATCTGTGATGACATGGAAGAGCAGCCATGAGCTTGATCCGTATAAAGCTTTGGTGGAGAGGGGCAAAAAGCCTTTGAAGATTCAGGTGGTTGCTTTGCAGTGGAAGTGGCTCTTTATTTACCCTGAGCAAAATATTGCGACAGTTAACTTTATCCAGATTCCTGAAAATACGCCGATCAACTTTGACATTACTGCCGATGCTCCGATGAACTCTTTTTGGATCCCTCAGCTAGGCGGACAGATTTATGCAATGCCTGGGATGAAGACTAAGCTGCATCTCATTGCGCGTGAAAAGGGGCTCTATCGAGGCTCGTCTGCCAATATCAGCGGAACTGGATTTGCTAGCATGGTTTTTACAACTAAAGTGACCTCTGAGGAAGATTTTGAGACATGGGTTACAAAAGTGCAGCAATCTAACAAATCTCTTACACACGATGAATACAATAGACTTGTAAAGCCAAGTGAACATGATGCGGTCTCCTATTATACGCTCGGAAAAGCTA
This sequence comes from uncultured bacterium, assembly GCA_964491795.1. GTDB lineage: Bacteria > Chlamydiota > Chlamydiia > Chlamydiales > 2-12-FULL-49-11 > JAFEGE01. Next base: position 4,475 of record CAZBHP010000071.1, read on the forward strand.
ATCTCTATGAGGACATTGTGATGAAGTATATGATGCCCATGCCAGAACCTCAAGGAGCGAAATAAGATGTTTGGAAGACTTACCTGGCATGCCTTTAAGCACGATTTCATCCAAAATGCAGCCTCTGTCTCCACAGTTTTGGCACTTATCGGAACCATTGCTTTTATTACGTATCACAAAAAATGGAAGTGGCTCTGGAACGAATGGATCACCACACTGGACCCAAAAAAAATCGGTGTGATGTATTTTATTACCGGGTCGGTGATGCTCTTTAAAGGCTTCTCTGACGCCGTTCTTATCCGAATACAACAAGCTCTTCCTTACTCACAAACAAACCCGTTTTTAACCTCAGACCACTTCCAACAAATCTTCACCTCTCATGGAACCACCATGATTTTCTTTGTCGCGATGGCAGTGGTATTTGGTCTCATGAACTTAGCAGTCCCCCTTCAAATTGGTGCACGCGACGTTGCCTTCCCCTTCCTCAATTCCCTTGGCTTTTGGCTCTTTTTCTCGGGCAGCTCTTTTATCATCGTCTCGTTAGTCATAGGCGATTTTTCTGTGGCCGGCTGGCTTGGGTATCCCCCTCTCTCAGGATTAAAATACAGCCCAGGAGAAGGGATTGATTACTGGATCTGGAGTCTACAAATTGCAGGGGTTGGTAGTTTAATTTCTGGGATCAACTTCCTTGTCACTATTTTTAAAATGCGCTGCCCAGGCATGACTCTCATGAAAATGCCGATTTTTGTCTGGAGCTGCTTAGGCGCTTTAATGCTTGTGATTTTTGCCTTCCCCATCCTGACCGCAACTCTCTCTCTTTTAGCTCTGGATCGCTATCTCGGGATGCACTTTTTTACCCCCGATTTTGGCGGTAACCCGATGATGTATATCAACCTTGTTTGGGCTTGGGGCCACCCTGAGGTTTACATTTTAGTGCTCCCTGCTTTTGGGGTTTTTTCAGAGGTCGTTCCAACTTTTTCCAAAAAACGTCTTTTTGGATACGCTTCGATGGTGTGGGCGATTGTTGCCATCACCTTCCTCTCTTTTATTGTGTGGCTACACCACTTTTTCACAATGGGCGCTGGAGCAAATGTGAACGCCTTCTTTGGTGTCATGACCATGCTAATTGCAGTGCCAACCGGTGTGAAGGTCTTCAACTGGCTTTTTACCATGTATCGCGGCAGAGTCTCTTATACAACGCCAATGCTCTGGTTTATGGGATTCATTATCACCTTTGCTATTGGGGGGATGACAGGAGTTTTGATGTCCATTCCAGCAGTAGACTTTCAGGTGCATAACAGCCTCTTTTTAATTGCCCACTTCCACTCAGTAATTATCGGTGGCGTATTATTTGCTACCTTCGCAGCTGTTACATACTGGTGTCCCAAAATCCTGGGCTTTAAACTCAATGAACGTCTTGGAACCATTGCATTCTGGTTTTGGCTTGTCGGCTTTCTTGCAGCCTTCTTGCCTCTGTATATCTTGGGTCTGATGGGTGCAACAAGGCGTTTAGACCATTATGATCCATCGACTGGATGGAATCCCCTCTTTATGATCGCTGCTTGCGGAGTAGGTCTCATAGCCTGTGGGATTGCGGTTCAAATTTTACAAATCCTCGTAAGTATCCGACAACGTCATCAAAATAAAGACACTACGGGCGATCCATGGGATGGCCGCACTTTAGAATGGGATACCCCCTCACCTCCTCCTCTTTACAACTTTGCCCATATCCCTATAGTTGCTGATCGAGATCCTTTTTGGGTGATGAAACAAGGGAGGGGTCCAAAGCAAGAACACGGACCATATGAGGCAATCCACATGCCTAAAAATAGCGGAATAGGGCCTCTCGTTGGAGGAGCAAGCTTTCTTTTGGGCTTTGGTCTGACCTGGCATATTTGGTGGCTTGCAGCTGTTGGATTTGTTGGAGTAGTTACCTTCTTAATTGTCCGTCTCTCTGATGACGATACCGACTATTACGTCACCGTCGATGAGATTAACAAGATTGAAATCGAGAGTTCAAAAGTGACTCTAAAAGACTATCCGAGGAAACAGCCCACATGACAGGACACAACCATGCCCAGGTGATCCAAGAAGAAGTCTATGACAGAACCGTGTTTGGGTTCTGGACCTATCTTATGACCGACTGCGTGCTGTTTGGCACCTTATTTGCCACATACGCGGTGTTACATAACGGCGTTTGGGATGGACCTACAAGTAAAGAGATCTTTAGCCTCCCTTATGTCCTTACCGAAACTCTCCTCTTATTAGCCAGCAGCTTTACCTCTGGTATGGCTAAGCTTGTCGCTCAAGAGCACAACAAAAACAAGGTGGTTGGCTGGTTTATCCTCACTTTTTTATTAGGCGCAGCTTTTATAGGGATGGAGCTCACTGAATTTGCACATCTTGTGCGCGATGGCTATAGCTGGCAAAGGAGCGCTTTCTTATCGGCGTTTTTCACCCTGGTCGGCACTCATGGAGCCCACATCTCGGTTGGCCTTCTCTGGATGCTTGTCTTGATTCCGAAAGTTGCTCGCAAAGGTCTCACCCCTTACACAGTGAAACGACTCACCTGTTTGCGTCTTTTTTGGCACTTTTTAGATGTCGTCTGGATTTTTATCTTTACACTCGTTTATTTACTAGGAGCCCTCTAGCATGCATAAGGAAGCTTTAGAACCAGGGACATTCACCTCTTACAGCGTTGGCTTCATTGTTTGTATTGTGCTGACACTTGCCGCTTACTTTGCAGTGGAAATGCAGTGGTTTTCTAGAGGTGTGACTATCTTTGCGATTGTAAGTCTTGGGGTGATTCAGCTCCTCGTGCAGCTAGTTTGCTTTCTCCACCTGGGATCAGAAGATAGACCGCAGTGGAACCTCCTTGTCTTCTTGTTTATGCTACTTGTGATCGTGGTGATCGTAGGGGGCTCTTTATGGATTATGGACAACTTAGACTATAGGGTGATGTAGAATGAATTTAACCTATTATGTTCTGACTAAACCTGGGATTATCATGGGCAACATCATTACAACCGTTGCCGGTTTTTTACTCGCCTCTAAAGGCTATTTCGATCCGTGGCTCTTTACTGCAACTGTCTTTGGCCTCTCTTTTATCATTGCCTCTGCTTGCGTCTGTAATAACTATATCGACCGCCATGTAGATGCCAAAATGGAGCGGACAAAGAATCGAGCTCTTGTTAAAGGCTCTGTGTCACTTAGAAACGCCCTTTTATTTGCCGCATTCTTGGGCATTGTAGGCTTTACAGTTCTAGGAATCTACACAAACCTTCTCACCCTCTCTATCGCAATTGCAGGCTTTGTCATCTATGTCTTTGTCTACAGCTTTGGCAAATGTTTAACTTACTATAGCACTCTCGTTGGTAGCCTTGCGGGTGCCGTACCTCCCCTTGTCGGTTACTGTGCTGTTGCCAATACAATAGACACAGGAGCAATCCTTCTTTTTATGATCTTGGTCCTCTGGCAGATGCCCCACTTCTATGCGATTGCAACCTATCGCCTACCAGAATATAAAGCAGCCGGTATTCCAGTTCTTCCAAATGTAAAAGGGATTTACATCACAAAAATTCAGATGCTGCTTTACACCATCGCCTTTGTCATTACAGCATCTCTTTTGACCGTCTTTGGCTACACAGGATACGTCTATCTAGCCTCATCAATTCTTCTAGGGTTTGCTTGGCTTGTGTTATCCATCCAAGGCTTCAAAGCCAAAAATGACAGCAAGTGGGCGCGGCAAATGTTTCGCTTCTCCCTCCTCGTCATCACAATCCTCTCCATCGTCATCTCCCTCGACGCCTACACACCATAACCTTTGCTTCTTATAGTATTCATGTTAAAACCCGGTTGGCTACTTATTTCATCCACTAGGCGGCTCTCTGACGGATGA
>CAZBHP010000072.1:0-8334 GCA_964491795.1 uncultured bacterium
CGATGTGAAGTGGTGCTTGTTTGCAAAAAGACGTATGCGGGTGAGATGGTAGAGGAAAAGGGCTGGGTCGGGGAGAGGTCCAAAGCGGTCTTTAAGCTCTTCAAAGATCTCATCAATCTCTTCGTAAGAGGAGGCCTCACCAATGCGGTGGTAGATTTCAAGGCGTTGAGCGCTGTCGGAAATGTAATAGTCGGGGAATTTAGCAATAAAGGGACACTCTAGTTTAGTTTCAAAGAAAGAGGCTGTCTCCTCTTTGCGTAGGGCATCGATTGTTCGCTTAAGAAGTTTACAATAGAGATGAAAGCCGATTTTGGAGACGTGACCTGATTGCTGCACGCCAAGGATATCACCTGCACCCCGGATTTCGAGATCTCGCATGGCAAGGCGAATACCCCCTCCAAAGCCTGAGTTTTCGATCAGAGCGTTGAGCCTTTTTTGTGCTACTTCTGGTAAGACACGTCCTTTAGGAATAAGGAAGTAGGTGTAGGCAGTTTTATTCCAACGACCCACCCTGCCGCGTAGCTGATAGAGATCGGAGATGCCGAAGGTGTCTGCACGGTCGATCAGAATGGTGTTGGCATTGGGGATATCGACCCCATTTTCTACAAGAGTTGTGGCGACAAGAATATCGACTTGCCCTTGTTTGAAAGCGTGAAAAACCTCTTCGATACTGTCTGCGTCCATTTGCCCATGAGCGACAGCAATACGAGCATGGGGGACGAGTTTTTGCAGGTGTTCTGCTACACCGTAAATTGACTCTACACGGTTGTGAATAAAGTAAGCCTGGCCATCGCGTGCAAGCTCTCGAGCAAGGGCGTTTTTAATCACCTCATCTTCTTTTTCAGCCAGGATCGTTTTAATCGGAAGGCGGTCATGAGGAGGTGAGTTAATCACCGACATGGGCCTTGCGCCAATGAGTGACATGTAAAGAGTTCTAGGAATAGGCGTTGCTGAGAGGCTTAAAGAATCAACTCCTGTCTTAAAAAGTTTTAGCTTCTCTTTTGCCCGCACGCCAAAGCGTTGCTCTTCATCGATAATAATAAGTCCCAAATCATGGAAGGCAACATCTCCGCCCAGGATACGGTGGGTTCCGATCAAGATGTCAACCGCGCCGCTTTTGACTTTTTTTAAGACCTCATCCCCCTCTTTTTTTGTCTGGAAGCGGGAGAGAAGAGCAATGTTGATAGGAAAGAGAGCAAAGCGCTCACAAAAAGTCTCATAGTGTTGCATGGCCAAAATCGTTGTGGGGACAAGGACAGCGACTTGCTTTTTCCCATCAGCGACTGCTTTAAAAGCGGCACGCATGCACACCTCTGTTTTGCCATAGCCCACATCTCCGGCAATCAGACGATCCATCGACTTATTTGAGCACATATCACTTCTAATATCTGCAATGGCCCTTTCTTGATCTGCCGTCTCTGTGTAGGGGAAAGAGTCTCTAAAAGCAAGTGTTTCTGCTCCGTCTGGTGCAAAAGCAAATCCCCCTGCAATTTCACGCTCTGCAAGGCGAGTGAGCATCTCCTTGGCATAGCCCAGGATGGCTTTTTGCGTCGTCTCTTTGATCTTTTGCCATTTGGAGCTGCCGATCTGGTGTAGTTCAGGCTTATCTTCTTGGATGCCGATATAGCGGGAGACTAGGTGCGATTGGGAGACCGGGACAAACAGCTTACTTTGGTTGGCGTATTCGAGAATGAGAAATTCCGATTCTATCCCTAAGTGGTTCTTCTCTTTTTCAAGCCCTAGATAGCGGCCAACACCATGGTGAAAATGGACGACTAGATCCCCAAATTCTAAAGCGTGATATTCCACAAGAGGGGTGTGATACGAGGTGCGCCATTTGGTTCGTCTGATTTTTTTCCGGTTACTCAGCTCCGTATAGGGGATGACTGCGAGAGGAAGATCTCCCATTGCAAAACCGGTTGAGAGATACCCCTTTTCAAAACTGCTATGTTTAGGGATAAGAGAAAAAGCTTCTTTTAGATGCTCTTCTTCTTTTTCATTTTCAAAAAGAAAGAGAACTTGAAGTGAGGTGTTAGCATGTTGCGCTCCAACCCCTGCACAGAGATCTTCTGCATCGAAAAATTCATGCAGCATCTGAAAAGGGTGGTAGTGGCGTTTCGTCTCTATTTTATGGTGAAACATGTCAAAGAAGATCGGCTCATAAGGGGTTTTACCGGTGTAGAAATCTCGCCCCCCGCGCTTTGGGGTGCTGGTTTCAGAGAGCTCAGCTACAATTTTCTCTTTAAAAAAGATCTTATTATTTTTTTTCTCAAAAAACTCTTCAAGAGGGAAAAAAAAACGGCTCTTTGCCCCCTCTAAACTTTTAAGAGCCGCATAACGGTCTTCAAGTTTCAAAAGATCATCAAAGACAAGAACACTATCTGGGAGATAGTCTAAAAGGGTTGCAGGCTCTTTTTCTTCTTTCAAAAGAGCCTCTTCATTACCAGGGGAGAGGAGAAGGGAGCTTTTCTTCTCAATCGACTTTTGACTTAAGGGCTCAAACGAGCGGATGTTATCGATTTTGTTACCAAAAAATTCAATGCGAAAAGGGGAGTAGGCAGAGGTTGGATAGATGTCGATAATCCCTCCGCGCACAGCAAAAAAACCTTTATCGGTTACAAGTTTTGTCTTTTGATAGCCCAGGAGTCGAATCCATTCGATTAACTCTTCAAAAGCGATTGTTTCACCAACTTTAAGCTCTAAGAAATTTTTTTCGAGAGATTTGGGCGAGGGGGTTCGAAGAAGTAAACTTTGTAGTGGTGTTAAGACAATAGAAGGCTTTTTTGCGTGGAGAAGGTTATGTAGGATTTCTAGTCTACGTCCCATCACATCGACAGAAGGGCGGACCTCTTCTCCTGGGAGGGCTTCCCATGCGGGCAACTCAAAGAGGTTTTCTGGTTGGAAAAAGAGGAGATCTTCATAGAGTCTACCTTCCCGCTCACCCGAGGTGACAACAATTAACGGTTTGGCAAGAGTTTTTCGAGCCATGGAGAGAAGAAGAGCTTTGGGGGAGTCCCACAAGCCTTCAAAAAGAAGGGTCTCTTCTTTTTTAATCGACTCACTAAAAGTGTCACAAAAGGGAGTTTTTATTTGCATAGAGAAGTTTTAAGCTTAGAAAATGCCTCTTCAATTCCTTTTGCGTTTTTCCCCCCTGCCTGGGCAGTATCTTTTTTCCCACCCCCGCTTCCCTCAATTAAAGGGGCTATTTGCTGAATCAACTCTACAGCGCTATAGCCTTGGGAGATGAGGTCAGGGGAGAGTTTAAGAAGGAGCTGACAGCGTGACTCATCTTTTAAAGCAAGTAACACCGCGCCTGAGCCTAACTTATTCATTAAATCCTGGGCAAGTGGTGCAAACTCATCTTTTGCAATCTCTACTTCTGCTAAAATACAAGCTGTATGATCGACCTTGATCCGTTTGTCATAAAGCTCGTCGCGAAGCGTTTTGAGGTGTTGTGCTCGGACTTTTTTCAACTCATCGCGCCCTTTTTTATGGTCGAGAAGTAAGTTGTTCAAAGAGTCTATGAGCTTGCTCTCTGGTGCATCTAGTAGGGCTGCAACTTTATGGAGAAGATCTTCTTTTTCATACATAAAATTTTCCGCAAGTTTATTCGTTACGGCTTCAATTCTACGCACCCCTTGGGCGACACTTGACTCTTTTACAATCCGAAACAAGCCAATTTCATGGGTTGTGCTTACGTGAATGCCGCCGCAAAGCTCTTTAGAAAAGTCGCCGATGGAGACGAGGCGGACGGTTTCTCCGTATTTTTCTCCAAAAAACTGTTTTACATCTGTCCGATTTTTTACAGAGTCAAAAGAGGTCTCTTTAATATCGACAGGGCAAGCTTCACGGATCTTATCGTTGATCTTCTCTTCAATCTGTCTGATTTCTTGGGCAGTGAGTGCTTTATGATGGGAGAAATCAAAACGGATCCGGTCGACTCCAACCAAAGAGCCTGCTTGACGGATATGGCCACCTAGGACCTCTTCTAGGGCCCAGTGTAATAAGTGTGTTGCTGTATGGTTTTTGATAATTTCGTTTCTACGACTTTTCTCAATTGCCACATCGACCGGTTCGCCTAGAAGGAGTATGCCGTGTTTTAAGACTCCGTGATGAAGAGAAATCCCAGGAAAAGGAGATGTGCAATTGGTAATTGTAAAAGAAGCTCTGTGATGGCTTAAAACACCTTTATCACCTACTTGACCGCCCATCTCTGCGTAGCAGGGGGTTCTATCGAGGAGAATAGAGGCCTCTTGCCCTTCTTCCAATCTATCTTGAAAAGCGCCGTTCACAAGAATACCCACGATGCTCGCATTCGTCTCAGTCTCTAGGTAACCGACAAATTCGGTGGGTGGATATTTTTCCAAAAAGCTCGCAAAGAGAGAAGATTCTGCTTTCTGCACATGCTTTTGCATTGCCCCTTTGGAGAGCTCTTTAGCTTTTTCTTCTAAGAGGCCAAACGATTCTAAGTTCACACTGAGGTTGTTGTCTTTGGCGAGAAGTAGGATTTCTTCCAGAGGGAATCCATAAGTATCTTTAAGTTTAAAAGCTTCTTCTCCGGAGATCTCAAATTTCTGTGAGCTTTTTGCATTTTCAATGACAGAAGTGAGAATGTTTCCACCACGTCTTAAGGTGCGAAGGAAGCTTTCCTCTTCGGTTGTAAGGATTTCTGCAATTCTTTCTTGCGAGGAGGTAAGCTCTGGATAATCATCGCCCATTTTCGCAAGAAGGGTAGGGAGAAGATCTCTAAGAAATGGTTTTTCTAGTTTGATCTGTCTTGCGTAGCGAACAGCTCTTCGTAAAATTTTACGAAGAACATAGCCACGCTCAACATTCCCTGGCTGGGCGCCATCTGCAATCGCAAAGGAGAGACTTCTCAAATGGTCGGCAATCACATGAAAGGCGGGACGGTTGGTTGCATATTTTACTTTGGCGAGATCTTCAATACTGTGAATAATAGAGGCTAGAACATCGGTTTGAAATAAAGTATCGACTCCCATTTTAAGGGAGATCATCCGCTCAAGTCCCATACCTGTATCGACACATGGCTTGGGTAGTGGGTGTTTGTGGCCTGATTCATCGCGGTTATACTGCATAAAGACAAGGTTCCAAAACTCGAAAAAGCGCTCGCCTGCAACATCTTCTTTGGGGTTTCTCGCATCTCCAAAAGCCTCGCCACGGTCAAAGAAAAGCTCTGTGCAAGGACCGCATGGTCCTGTATCGCCCATCGCCCAAAAGTTATCTTTTGCCCCGATCCGGACAATACGCTCTTCAGGCATATAGCTCTGCCAGAGTTCGTATGCCTCATCATCTTCTTCAAAAACCGAGACAAAAAGACGATCTGTATCAATTTCTAAAATTTTAGTAGAAAGCTCCCAAGCAAAACGGATCGCCTCCTCTTTAAAATAATCTCCAAAAGAGAAGTTTCCAAGCATCTCAAAAAAAGTTAAGTGACGTGAAGTATGCCCCACATTGTCTAAGTCGTTGTGTTTTCCACCCACACGGATACATTTTTGTGAGGTCGCAGCTCTTTTAGATTCTAGCTGCGTCTGCCCTAGAAAAACCTTCTTAAATTGGTTCATCCCGGCGTTGGTAAAGAGTAGCGTGGGATCATCGTGGGGAACAACTGGAGAAGAGGGGTAGATGCGGTGGCCGTTCTTTTCAAAGTATTGCAAAAATCTTTTACGTAGTTCTCGACTCTCCATAGATAGTGTTTTCCCCTTGATTTAGGTAGAGTAAAAATAATAGAATCGTGCAAGAAAAGCAAGAGATATACAGATGGACAAAGAAAAAAAAGAGATACTCCACGAAGTTGCAAACACCGTAAGACAGCTTTCGATGGAGGCGGTCCAGAAGGCAAACTCGGGTCACCCGGGACTTCCTATGGGATGCGCTGAGATAGGCGCTGTTCTGTGGGGGGAGTTCATGAAATACAACCCCAAAAACCCCGATTGGTTTAACCGCGATCGTTTTGTCCTCTCTGCCGGTCATGGCTCGATGTTTCTCTACTCTCTTCTTCACCTTTCCGGTTATAACCTGACGATTGAAGATATCAAAAAATTTCGACAGCTCCACTCCAAGACTCCCGGGCATCCCGAGAAATTAGATACCCCTGGTGTAGAAGTAACTACTGGCCCGCTCGGACAAGGGGTTGCCAATGCCGCTGGTATGGCTCTTGCGTATAAAATTTTAGAAAACCGATTCAATCGAGATAAATTTCCTATTGTGAGCAATAAAATCATTTGCCTGGCAGGGGATGGCTGTTTAATGGAGGGGATCTCCTCAGAGGCTTCTTCTTTAGCTGGTCATCTTTGTTTGAATAATTTGATCCTCGTCTACGACATGAATCAGGTAACTCTTGATGGTTATTGGAAAGAGAGCTGCTCAGATGATCAGGCTCTTCGCTACAAGTCTTATGGATGGGATGTCATTGAGGTCAAAAACGGCAATGATGTAGGAGAAGTTCACGAAGCCTTCGCTCTTTTAGATAAGAAACAAGAAAAACCAACCCTTGTCATCATGCATACAGTGATTGGCATGGGCTCGCCTCATAAAGCAGGTACGCATAAAGCGCACGGATCGCCCCTTGGAGTAGAAGAGGTAGAGCTGACTAAGAAAGCACTGCATTTGCCTGAAGAGCCTTTTTATGTCCCTGCACGTGTCCGAGAATTTTTCGCAGAAAAAATTAAAGAAAAAGAGGAAGAGGAGCATGAGTGGAATGAGATGTTCTTACGTTGGAAAAGCGCCCATCCTGATCTCTATGCCCTTTTCGAAAAAATGCAAAATAGAGAAATTTCTTTAGAAATTGAGGCAGAGATCGAAGCTCTTGTGGTTGAAGAAAAAGTTGCGGGGAGAAAAGTCTCGCAGCAAGTGCTTCAAGTTCTGGCCAAGCACCTTCCTTACTTAACTGGTGGATCTGCAGATCTCTCTGAATCTGATTTTACATGGATTAAAGACTCGCCCATGGTTACAGCTCACGATTTCAAAGGGCGCAATGTAAAATATGGTGTGCGTGAGTTTGCAATGACTGCTATGGCAAACGGCATGTCTACAACCTTTTTACGCCCCTTTGTAGGGACGTTTTTTTGCTTCTCTGACTATGCACGAAACGCCATCCGCTTGGGATGTCTCTCTAAACATCCAACCCTTCTTGTCTACACCCATGACTCGGTAGGTCTTGGTGAAGATGGCCCCACCCACCAACCGATTGAACACTTAGCTAGCTTACGCGCTATGCCTGGGCTTCATCTTTTCCGTCCAGGTGATGCTAACGAGGTAAAAGCCTCGTGGCTCTGGGCTGCTCGCTACGAAAATGGACCAGTTTCTTTTGTCTTAAGCCGTCAACCTATGCCTACACTTAAAGAGACGAAGCGAAAACTCTCAGAAGGGGTTGGAAAGGGGGCTTATATCCTTGTAGAAGAAGATACAAGCCGCTCAATCGATGTGACCTTGATGGCTACGGGCTCTGAACTCTCCCTTGCCTGGGAGGTTGCAGAGCGTCTTAAAAAGCCTCCCTTTAAGAAAAATGTCCGCGTTGTTTCTATGCCGTGTTGGACCCTTTTTGAAGAGCAACCTGAAGCCTATAAAAAGAAAGTGCTAGGCGGTAACCTCGGCTTACGTGTTTCTATAGAGATGGCAACCTCATTTGGATGGGATCGTTACATCGGTCCTGAGGGGATTGCAATCAGCATCGAGGGATTTGGTTGTTCTGCGCCACTTGCCGACATTCTTCACCACTTTGGATTTACACCTGAGCAAATCATCGAGCGAATTGTCAGTGCAAAATCTTCAAGATTAATGGTGGAGCGGGGTGCAGCGCCTACAAAACAAACTACGTAAGTCAATAGCTCTACTTGTTTGGGGAGTCAGCTTTGCCCTAGAAGCCTCTTACGTCTACGATCCGATCAATGCTAGTAATGAAGCGGTCAACACGACGACCAATAGCTCGTACAGGCAAATATTTGCGCAGATTGAGGTGACAAGTTCAGGTGTTACTTTGCAAGTAGCCCCGCCGACCCAAAGCTCGCAAATAGCTTCTCTTATCGCAGGGGGCAATGTTTGTAATATTGGGGTCTCTACTGCAACTGTTACACAAACTTTCGCGCAAATACTCTCAGCAGGCAGTCTTTCGGTTCCCGTTACCATCACAGCCAATCCTAACCCAATTGCTCCGACAGGCTATCAAACGATCCTAGAAGTGCTCCCTGTTCGGATTAATATCAATCCAGCAAGCGTGTTTTTTTTCGAAATGCAGGCAACTTCTCTTGCCCAATCACCAGTCGTCGCCGGCACAACGAACATCTTATATTACGACCTTACCTATGCGGGCACCCG
>CAZBHP010000073.1:0-8312 GCA_964491795.1 uncultured bacterium
ATAAGTAAGTGAGGAGGCATGATGAAAATCGGTGCAAAAAGGGCAATTTTAACAAGCGAATGAAGTTTTGAAAGAGGTCTATTCTTCTCTTTAAAAAATGAGAGTTCCATTATGTTATCGGCAATAGCACCGGCTATGACGCCATGTTCTTCATGTAGGCACGTAGATGCCTATGCAATGGTTGGCCATAAACTGCCCTCTTCGGATGAGATAGTTCATGCCTTATGTATGACATGTCTTGCAGAAACGTGGAGTCAACTCCGCGGTGGCTTGTCAATGGACAGAGCTAGAGGTCATCACACATACGCTTGTCTTAGATGTAAAGAACTAGTAGGTATTGATCCTACCGATACATTAGCGATCACAGCCAGCAAAGTAGAAGCACATCAAGCAAGCGTCTTAACAAAGTTGAGGTCAGGTTTTGTATACGGATCTAAAGACCTCACTGCTGCTCTTCCTGAAGCAACAGGAGTTCCCCTCCTCTCTCTTATCTTACTAACAACTGAACATGCTGCAGTATATCTGCCCGAGGGTGTTGTAGATACAATTTGGGAAAGGGCCATTGAAGAAAAATCTCCTCTAGCGATCGCTATGTTGAGAACTCGAGCAAGAGCAGGAATTTCTCCAGACGCTCTTAACAGAGGTTTGAGACGCGCTCTTGAAGAAAAAAATATTCCTTTAGCCACTCTTCTCTGGAATGTCACTGATAGTTTTTCTGGTCAAATTGGTTCTGATCGTAGTGGTATATTTCAAAGCCTTCTTCGAGATCATCCTGGATTAGCAGCGGCTCTATGGAGATCATCCACCCACTATAATCGAGACGAATTTACAAAAAAAGTTTGGGAGTCTCTATCGCCCACAAGCCAATATGATATATGGCAAGCTTTTATCGAAGCTATCAGAACGAATGCCCCCTTTAAAGAACCTTTAGAAGCCTTTGTAAAGCAATTCTATAGCTCATCCTCTTGTGATCCTCGTTACGCGACTGCTGAATTAATTGCTAAAACACTTACGGTTGCTGTTACACATGGTGATCTTCCTTTAGTAAGAAGATTACTTTCTCCTTATGAGTTCCGAGCTGTTAAGGATTTGCCCATTCCGCACCTTTTTCGTTTAGAAATAGGTGATGCTTTAGTAGAGGCCATAAAACTAGGAGACGCCCCCGTAGTAGATGAATTATTAGCATCTTCTCACGAGATCGATCCAGTAAAACTAGCATCTGCTATTGAATTTTGTGCTGAGCGAAGATCACCACTCTTAGACAATCTCCTTGCTTCTTCTCGACCAGTTCCTGCTTGTACTATTGCAAAAGTTGTGGCCATCACAAAAGGTGGCTCATAGAGGTTTATTAAAGCAACCCATTACAAAAAGTCTCGATGAAGTTCTCTTGAGTAAACAGTTTGGCTGTATCGCTCTCTAAGAACTGCTGGATATGGGAAATATACTCCTCATACTCTTCTTCTGTAATGGTCTGTAGGAAAGCATAGAGCGCCTCATAGGTAGGAAAGTTACGCTTGTCGATAAAGCATTCTTTGGGGATGTAGGAGGTGATATTGGGAGCGCCCAGGTAAATGGGGACAACGCCTGCTTGAAAAGCATCAAAGATCTTCTCGGTGATGTAGCCGTTTTGTGTAGAAGTGTTTTCGTAGCAGATATTGAACTTATAGTTTTTTAGCACAGTGATTTTATCGGGCACAGGACCTTTATAGTTTTTATAGCCCTTCTTTTCCCAATGACGCCCATACAGATCAAAAATACCGCTTGGTTGCTCTTCAAAGAACTTAATGGCTCGCCTTCGTTCTGAATAGAGCTCACCCGGAACCGTAGAGGTAAGATGCGTCCCAAATAGAGCACAAAATTTTTTATCTTTAAACTGAGGCCGATCTTGAGTCATCTTCCACATACAGGGATAGAAGAACTTAAAATAGGTTTTTCCATCTACTAGGTCGTCATCAAAGGTGAAAATTTTGCTAAAATGTTTAAGATATTTTCTTTTATAAAGACGTGGCTTAACTACACAAGGCTCCCAGAGGAAAAGGATAAGCTGTCCTTTAAGACAGTGAAAAATAGTTTTCTCATGACAAGAATCGTTATGAACAACAATTTTTCTGAAGTTTTTTCGGGGTGAAAACTCTTCTAACCAACACCCTTTTTCGAAAAATCGGTAGGATAATTTTTCACTAAATGTGAGCTCTTCGTAAGGTTTAGCCAACTGTTGGGGATTTTTAGGAAAGCCAAGAGGCCAGTCTGCGACTACCCCTATATTTTCTAGAGAAAACAAGGGCTGCATACAGAGAAGCAGCCCTAAAAAGATACGCCCGTTTTTAAGCATTGGGGTGCGGAACGCTGTGGAAACTAGCGCGACCGTGTTGGTTCATAAGAACAATTAATCTATCTGCAGGTTTTGCTTTTTCTAAAACTGCTTTAAGATCTTGGATAGAGTTGATCTTTTGTCCATTGACCACCATGATCACAGAACCTATAGTCCAACCAGCGCGAGCTGCAAGTGAGCCCGGGATGATCTTAGTCACCACAATCCCTTTATCTTCAGATTTAGCACCGAAACGGTGAGCTGTCTCCGGAGTAATCGGCTCTACAAGGATACCAAGCTTATGGATAATATCCCCTTCTATAGAAGCTTCTTTTGTGCGCGAACCAAGGGTTAGTTTCAACTGTTTAACTTTTCCACCGCGAAGGACGGTGATATTGCATGTGGTTCCAGAAGGCAGTTTACCAAGTTTGGTATAGAGCTGTTTTGCTGATTTAATCGTTTCGCCATTAAAGTCAGTAATTACATCGCCTGCCTCAAGACCAGCTGCTTGTGCAGCTGAAGTATCCACTACTTCAGTGATAAGAGCCCCAACAGTTCCTTTCTTAAGGTGAAAACCCATGCACAAATCTTCATTGAGATCTTGAATCTGCACACCTAAGAACGCGCGATCTACAAGCCCATTCTGACGAATTTGCTCGAAAACCATTTTGGCGATATTGCTTGGAACGGCAAAGCCAACGCCAAGATTTCCACCACTGCGAGAAAGAATAGCAGTGTTTACACCGATCACTTTCCCATCTAGATCAAGAAGTGGTCCCCCAGAGTTTCCGGCATTAATAGGGGTATCTGTTTGAATAAAATCTTCCCATTTAGAAATCTGAAGATCACCGCGGTGCGTTGCGCTAACAACCCCTGCTGTCACAGAGTCACGTAATTTAAAAGGATGACCGATCGCTAAAGACCACTGCCCTACTTCAATTTCATCAGAGTCTGCAAAATCTAGATACGGGAGTTTATCTCCAGGAATTTTTAAAATCGCAAGGTCAGTATGAGGATCGCAGCCTGCAAGTTCAGCATCAAAGCTTTTCTCTCCGTCGTCAAATTTTTCAACAACGATTCTCCCTGCATCTTTAACCACATGGTAGTTCGTTACAATATATCCATCAGGAGAGACGATAAAACCACTTCCACTGCTGATAGGTCCTTGCCGTTGCTGCGGTGCTCCTTTAGCCCCTGGCGGCATTCCAAAGAAACGGTGGAAAAGCTCATCTTGAAACTGTTCAAACGGGTTAGATGGATCTCCTCCAAAAGGATTATATCCCTCCCCTTCATTCTCTTTTCCCATCTCTACGCGGATATGAACTACGGCTGGTCTAGATCTCTTAGCGGCACTCACAAAAGCTTGTGATAAACTTTTCCCACAATGATCACAACTTGAGCCCGATTGTACAGCAACTGGAGCTGCCTGAACTGCAACCGGATTAGCAGGCGCTGCAAAAAGTCCTATCGGTGCGGATGATAACAATAAACAGATAGTCTTTCTACAGATAATCTTTTGAAACATATGCAACATCTCCCTTTAGTATTTTTTTGCCTATAGACCTCTTAAAAACCCCTCAGCAATTCTTCTCTTAGGAGCTTTTAAGAGGCTTTTATCCCATTAAGATTGGGACTAGAGGCCTCAGAACCCACCCTTTTAGGGTGGGTGAAAGCTGCTTAGTTTACAGCTTCTTTAAGAGCTTTACCAGGACGGAAAGTAGGAACTTTCTTTGCTGGGATCTTGAGTTCTTTTCCAGTTTGTGGGTTTCTACCAACGCGAGCCTTTCTTTTCGCTACTTTGAAAGTACCAAAACCAACTAGACCTACTTCTTTCCCTTTGCGCAAGTGCTTTGTTACTGCATCAATGTATGCATTTAGGAATTTGTGTGTATCGTTCTTGGTAAAACCTGTCTTTTCTGACACTTCTTCAATGAGTTCATTTTTATTCACGTGTTACCTCCATTTTGGGTTCATAATATCTTACAGCTTATGTCAAGTCACAATAGTAGACAAGTTTTCTCTACAATTTTTTCTTTTTTCTCTAAAGAAGCCCATTTTTCCTCTAAAAGCCAAAGGTTCGCATCACAGCTGGCCCTCACAAAAAAAGACAAATAGCCAAGCGGCATCTTGACTTTGGACATTTCAAGCCCTCTTACATACAGCTGCCAAGCTGAAAAATCGGTGCAAAAAGGGCAATTTTAATAAACGAATGAAGCTTCGAAAGAGGTTTATTGAATAGATTTTAGAAAAAGGTAGCCAACTGCCCATTGCAACCATTTCATGCAAGAAATAGAAAAAACAGCAAATAAGATGAGACCAAAAATCAGATCAATTTTCTTTCTTTTTTCTAAATACTTTTTACCATGTTGAAATGCCCAAATGGGAAAAGCCACTAGCTCTATGAAAACAGACAATAAATTCATCAAAAAGACCTACTTCTCATCTTTAGGTTAGGAGATTTTTTGTTTTGCTTCTCTCTCTTTACGGACTGCATCTTCAAACTCGCCAAAAGAGTAATTACATAAAACTATATTCTAGCTTCTGAGAGAAACTCTTGAAAGGCGCCCTCGTTGCGGATCGAGTCGAAGGCCTTATTTTGGACCGTTTCTTGAAGGTCTATCCCTTCAAATGAAGAGACTATTTTTAACCAGGAGAGGGCTTCTTTCACATCATGAAGAAGACCGTGAGAAAATGCTGCATAAAGGGCAATATCTGCCGTTTTACGCTCGCGAAAGCAGTCCCCTGAAAGATTGACTACTCTCTTATAATCACCCACGGCAAACGAGGTGAGATATAAAATACATTTAGCTTCTGGACTCACATCTTTTTCAACGGGAACAAGCTCTTTATACGCTTTTTCATACTCGTTGTGATCAAAGTAGATTTTTGCGAGGTATTGTTTCGCAAGGGTATAGATAATCCCTTGTTTTGTCTTTTCTTTAAGAGCTTCTAAAGAGAGAACCGCCCTTTCTTGGTCGGAAATTTGCAAAAGATTTTCTGCCTCTTCAAGCGCACTGCGGTTTGATTCATCATCGTCTGCTTCAGAGTAATTTTTTAGTCTTCTAAGAGTATTCACCCCTTGGAAAGCAAAAAGGAGAAATAGAGCTCCCATGAAAAATAAGCTAAATCCAATTAAGAAAAATATAACAGAGGCGATAGTAGCAAACACAACAGAGATATATAAAGTGACCACTCGAGCTTTAAAGCCTAAAAAAGCCTCTAGCATAATGCGCAAAAGCTGCCCCCCATCCAGAGGAAGAATAGGAAGAAGGTTCATGATCGTCCAAAAAAGTGTCACAAAACGAAAATTCTGCATAAAGAGGCGGAGAGTTGGATCTACAATTGGTATATCGAGAATGAATGTAGCTGCAACAAAGAGAAGAAAGCCAAAAAAAGGTCCCATAAAGACCATCAAAAACTCTTTTCCCAAAGAAAGTTTTGGACCCGACGGGATCGTTACCCCTCCAAAAGCGGTAAACTCAACCTCTACTTTTTGCCCACAAAGAAGAGCTATACAAGCATGACCCATTTCATGAACAAATACAGCTAAAAAGATCATGAGAACCCAGGCAAGCGCCTCAGGAAGCGATGAAGAAAATCCGTATGAAATAAGTGCAGCTGTGAGAAAAAAGAAAGGACTTATCTTAAGCGCAAAGCTCTTCATTTTATTTCTCCAACAGTTCGAGCACAGCTTTTCCCATATCTGCCGGAGAGAGAGCCACGTTTACTCCGGCTCCTTGTAAAGCTTCAATTTTATCAGATGCGCTCCCTTTCCCCCCAGAAATGATGGCACCTGCATGCCCCATCCTCTTTCCAGAAGGGGCGGTTTGCCCCGCAATAAAGGCTGCCACAGGTTTTGTCGCATGCCTTTTAATCCATTCGGCCGCATCTTCTTCAGCTGTTCCCCCAATCTCTCCAATCAAAAGGATCGCCTCTGTCTCTTTATCTTTTTCAAAAAGCTCAAGGACATCTATAAAATTCGTTCCGTTAGCTGGATCTCCGCCGATTCCGACACAGGTGGTCTGACCAAGACCTAAATTCGTCGTCTGCCAAACAGCTTCATAGGTAAGCGTTCCAGAACGAGAGACAACCCCTATCTTTCCCTTTTTATGAATGTAACCTGGCATGATGCCGATTTTACAGCTACCTGGAGTTATTATTCCAGGACAATTTGGACCGATTAGACGGGATTTACTTCTTTGCATGACCTTCTTTACATGCAGCATATCAAAAATTGGAATCCCTTCTGTAATGCAGACAATCAGAGGGATACCAGCCTCTTCTGCCTCTAAAATAGCAGCTGCAGCCCCTCGTGGTGGCACAAAAATCATCGTAGCATCGGCATCAGTTGCCTCTTTTGCCTCGCCTACAGTATTAAAAACAGGGAGATTTAAGGGCGTCTTTGTCCCCCCTTTCCCAGGAGTAACCCCCCCAACCATTTTGGTCCCGTATTCATAGCACTGCTCAGTGTGAAAGCTACCCGCACTTCCCGTAATGCCTTGGCAAATCACCTTTGTGTATTTATTGACCAAGATAGCCATCTATTTACCTCTTACCTTTAGCTGCTGCCACAGCCTTTTTAGCCGCTTCTGTAAGATTGTCGGCAGGGGTAATTTTCAAGCCTGACTTTCTAAGAAGTTCTTTACCCTTCTCCACATTTGTCCCCTCCAACCGCACAATTAAGGGGATATCAATATTAAGCTCAGCCGCTGCCGCCAAAATCCCTTCAGCAATCACATCACAGCGCATAATCCCCCCAAAAATATTGATCAGGATTGCCTTCACTTTTTTATCTGCTAACATCAGCGCAAAGCTTTTTGCTACCTTCTCTTGATTAGCTCCTCCGCCGACATCGAGGAAATTCGCAGGCATTCCCCCGTGGTATTTAATAAGGTCCATCGTAGCCATCGCAAGGCCAGCCCCGTTTACCATACACCCGATGTCCCCTTCTAAAGCGATGTAGGCAAGCCCTATTTCATGGGCAACTGCCTCTTCAGGAGTTTCCTGGGAAGGATCATACATAGCGGCAATTTCTGGGTGCCGAAAAAGGGCATTGTCATCGATTGCAATCTTGGCATCGAGTGCCCAAAAATTCCCGTCACTATCTTCGACAAAGGGGTTGATCTCTAAAAGGTCCATATCGTTTTCTACAAAAGCCTTACACAGGCTTCTCACAATCTCTTCACACTGAGTTGCCCTATCGCCCTCTAATCCAAGAAACCAAGAAATTTCCTTACATTCTCTATCACCAATAGAGCCGTCTAAGTCAAAAAAGACCTTTTTAATCTTTTCGGGGTGGTGATGGGCAAGCTCTTCGATCTCCATACCCCCTTCTGGTGAGACCATAAGTAAGGGGGCAGCTTTTTTCCGATCAATCACAATCCCTAAGTAATATTCCTGGGCGATATCAAGAAGATTTGTAATCATCACTTTATGACAAATGATCCCCGAAGGCCCTGTCTGATTTGTCACAAGTTTCATGCCAATCAGTTCCTGGGCAATTTTTTCGATGGCAGCTGGAGTCTTACCGATTTTGACACCACCTGCCTTCCCCCTCCCCCCGGCGTGGACCTGCACTTTTACAACCGCTTCGGTCACCCCCAAAGAATCTATAGCGATAGGGACGTCTTCAAAATTAGAAACGACCCGAAAGTCGGGGACCGGAATCCCATATTTTTTTAAAATCTCTTTAGCCTGAAATTCATGCAGATTCATAGTATCCTTTCCCCTAAACGAGATCTTTGGCATACTGATTTAAGTTGCAACCATAAAATGTGAATCGAGATGTTTAGCTTTTTTAAAACTGGGTTTCAGAAAATTAAAGCTGCGCTTAAAAAAACAAGCCAGTTTCTCCGCACCAACCTCCTCTCAATTTTCTCTAAACCCCTCGATGATGACACATTAGATGAGCTAGAGAGGATTTTATATGAAGCAGATCTAGGCTCTTCAGTAGTAAACGATTTCATCGCCCTCATAAAAGAACATGTCAAAAAGCACGGCC
>CAZBHP010000074.1:0-8218 GCA_964491795.1 uncultured bacterium
CCTATTGTTAATAGGGGACTCGCTTTGGCATCGTCTTCGTCTACTCTAAATTTTGAGCGCCGGCTTCGCAAAAACACCGATTTTTGAAACACGTTCGGTATATACTGATCGCGATTAAAAACTGGTTTTTGAGATCCGATCAACATATTAATTAACAAAATTGCAGTACTTTTAATCATAAAGTTATCTATAATATAAAAAAATATTAGTCTCAAATTAATTATGATAAATTACGTTGAAGAACTAAAACCTAAGGCTAATAAGTTATTAGGTTTGGTTTCGGATCTATATCAATCACAACCAGAAAAAATCGTAGAACTCAGCGTTTCACTCCAAGAATTACTCCAAGAAGCTCGATTTCCTGAACCTATCCAACACTTTTTTACTCTCCCTATTTTCCAAGAACTTCTTCTTAATCTTAAAGAAGGGCGATGGATCCCCCCCGAAATCCTAGAAAAAAAAGAGAGCTCTGCCCATACACCTTTAGAAATCCAAACCATTCAAAGACTAGTAGAGGCTTTTCATAAATTAGTGCATCTCGATTATAACCAAACTTCAATCGATGATCACGTAACTCAAGCAAAGATCATAGCAAGTAATGTCTTTGATTACTTACTCGCCCTGGAATTTTTTCTCCCCTATAAAGAGAAAAATCTTGAAGCCATTCTCTCCTTTCTTTTTCGTTCCATTCGCAACTTTTGTAGAGAGTTTAAAACCCTCCTCAAAGAAAACTCGACTTTATTTAGTAAAAAGATCCTTATACTTATTGAAGAGCCCTTCTTTGAAAATCTCACCCACATTGACCTAGAGCAAAGACCTTCTCATTTACTTACTAGTTGGCACCCGATCCTTACAGAATTAAATATCAATCCAGAACTTGCCCAATGTAAAGCCAAAATGAATACTTTAGCCTCAGCAAATGCACATAAGATTATTAACCAATTGCAAACCCTGCTCGGGAAAAAAAGTCTTTTCTACCATAAAACCCTTCCCCTATATATTCCTCACGATGTAAAAAAAGAGCTTTTTCATTGGCTCGATTCTCTTGAAGAGATGAGCGAACTTACCGGTCAAAAGCTCAATGAATTTTTTACCACAATATTTTGGAAAGAAAAGTACGTATCTATCGATTCAAAACAGTCCTCGAACCACCACAAATTTCAAAACCTAACGCACCAATTTTGGCCTCTTAAAGAAAGCTTGGTTTCTCTAACCGAGCAATACGGTTTTTGTCTACCGACCTCTTTTGCATCTTATTTAATTGATGTATTACAACCCTTTTCTTTAGGTTTAAATGTCCTTGGAAAACCAAAACATTTAGCGGTACAGCTGGTTCTAGGGTTTTATTCATTGCAGCACGACTATTTAAGCGAAATCCTTCATGAAGAGATAAAAAACACCCTGAAACCAGAGATAAAAGATCTCCTTTATGAACTTCTTCCAACCATTTTTTCCTTTTTTGAAATCTACTATAAGCTCAACCCCGCAAGCTCTTTTTACACAATTAAACAATCTTTAGAACACCTCTATTCGGGTGAAGAAGCTATCCAATCTTACCCTGTAAAAGAGATAAAAAAGCGTGCCCTTGAAATGTTTGACCTTTTGATCCCCAAAGAAAATGCTTCGCACGATGCATTAGGTGCCTTTCTTTATAAAATCATCCAACGCCTTACCCACACTCTTAACTTACTTCCTACTCAAACGCCTACTTCTAGACTTCTTCTAGAAACTATCCGCAAGCTAGAAAAGATCGATTTCCCCTCTTACTCTCAAAGTTGGTACGTATTTGGTGAAATGATCGGTATCATTTTTGTCATTCTTTCCCAATTCGAAGATCTCTCTTCGGAAAAAATACGCCTCTATTTGGAAAGAAGAGCACCTCATCCATTTTTTAAAGTTTTATTTTCTCAGTAACAAATTCTTTCGGAAGCAACGCATATTCAAGGCTTCTTTTTTTCAAGAAAAAAAGAGAGAATTTTTTTCTGGACATCTAGATAGTTTGTACAATATGTAGTGTTAGAGATAGAAGAGAAATACTAGATGTGGTATCGTTTAATGGTTTTATGGAGGAAATAAGCAAGATGAAAAAGAGAGAGAAAGAAGAAAACTCTGGAGTTCATACGATTACGAGAGAGGAAGAGAGAGTGAACAACTTTATCGCAAGCGGCGCACCCGACATTGCTAAACTGACAGTAGTAAAACGGGGAGGAAGCATTGTTCCCTTTAATCCAGAGAGAATCCGTAAGGCGATCGAACTTGCTTTCCGCGACACTAAAAAGCAACCATTACCAACCACCCTTTCTGACTCTCTTTTACAAATTATCAAAAGACTTACCGATAGCGTTGTCCAAAGAGCAAGTGAACTTGGAAAAAAAGGGGTCTCTCTCACCGTTGAAGGGATTCAAGATATTGTTGAAATTACCTTAATGAAAAACGGCTACCATGATGTAGCACGCGATTATATCGTCTATCGAGATCATCATAAAGAAGTGCGTAAGAACCAACCAAGCAATATGATGGTCTATAGAGGTGATGGGGTCACTAAAGTTCGCTTTAATCCTATGAAAATAGCCTCTACTATTGAAAACGTGTTTGTTTGTCTTGAAGAGACAACTTCTGATGAGCACATAGTATCTTCTGTAAACTTACTTACCCAGAAAGTCATTGATGAAGTTGTCCAAATCAATAAAAAAGGTCAGCCTCTCACCCTCTCCTTGATCCAAGATTTGATTGAAGAGACCTTTATGAAATCTGGCTTCTACGCAGGGGCAAAACGCTATATCCTCATGCGCAAAGAAAAAGAGATGGAAGAAGAGACCCTTCTCCATACAACCGCCAAAAAAATAAACGTCCCTAAAGGGATTATAGAAAAAGCTTTTACTGTAACCTCTGAAGACGGATCTCAAAAAGAGCTTTCTGAATCAGAAATTAAACAAAAGCTCTCTTTCGCTTGCCGCGGATATGAAGATCACATCGATATCGAACGCCTTTTTTCCGCAACCCTTCTTAACTTCTACGAAGGGATCAAAGAAGATGAAATCGATACTGCCCTCATTATGGCCGCCCGTATGCAGGTCGAGGTAGAACCAAGCTACGCTTTTGTAGCTGCAAGACTGCTTCTCGATAAACTTTACAGAGAAACACTCGAAGTTTCAGCATCCGATCCTCATTTAAACGATGCCCACAAAAATTACTTCTCCCAATATATACAAAAAGGGATCTCTTATGAGCGTCTCTCCCCTGACCTTCTTGATTTCGATCTCGAAAAATTGGCGAGCCACCTTGTATTAGAACGCGACGACCTTTTCCAATACCTGGGCTTACAAACTCTCTATGATCGCTATTTTATCCACCACAAAGGAAGAAGACTTGAAACACCACAGATCTTTTGGATGCGTGTTTGTATGGGGCTTTCAATCCGTGAGGAAAACAAAACCGAGAGAGCCATTGAATTTTATAATACTCTCTCTCAATTCCACTATACACCAGGAACACCAACTCTTTTTAACTCAGGAACACCCCATTCTCAGCTAAGTTCTTGCTACCTCTCTACTGTAAATGATGATCTTAGCCATATATTTAAGGTTATCTCTGATGACGCCCAGTTATCGAAGTGGGCAGGCGGTCTTGGAAACGATTGGACAAATGTTCGAGCAACCGGTTCTATGATCAAAGGGACCAATGGCAAATCACAGGGTGTAATCCCCTTCCTTAAAGTAGCAAACGATACAGCTGTAGCTGTAAATCAAGGGGGAAAACGGAAAGGGGCTCTATGCTCTTATTTAGAAACCTGGCACCTCGATATCGAAGATTTCCTTGAACTGCGTAAAAACACAGGTGATGAGAGACGTCGTACTCACGATATGAATACTGCCAACTGGATTCCCGACCTTTTCATGAAAAGGGTCGAAGAAAACGGCATGTGGACCCTTTTTACTCCAAGCGATACACCCGATTTGCATGATCTTTACGGCAGCGCCTTTGAGACAAGATATCTCGAATATGAACGTATGACAGAAGAAGGGAGAATCAAACTCTTTAAAAAAGTCGATGCAGTGACCTTGTGGCGTAAAATGCTCAGTATGCTCTTTGAAACAGGTCATCCGTGGGTTACATTTAAAGATCCTTCTAACATCCGCTCCCCTCAAGATCATAAAGGGGTTGTACACTCATCTAACCTCTGCACAGAGATCCTTTTGAATACGTCAAAAGAAGAGGTAGCTGTATGTAATCTCGGCTCTGTTAACTTACCTCGCCACTTTAAAGATGGTGTTTTACAGGAGGAAAAGCTTGCTGAGACTGTAAAAACAGCTATTCGTATGCTTGACAATGTGATCGATATCAATTTTTACCCGATCCCAGAGGCCCAGCATGCCAACACACAGCATAGAGCGATTGGTCTTGGACTAATGGGTTTCCAAGATGTCCTCTACCAAAAGAAAATCTCTTACGCAAGTCATGAAGCAGTAGAGCTTGCTGATGAGACAATGGAAGCGATCTCTTACTATGCGATTCTCTCATCAGCGCTTCTAGCGAAAGAGAGGGGCACTTATTCCACTTACAAAGGATCGAAGTGGGATAGAGGTCTTTTACCGATAGACACCATCGCCCTTTTAGAAAAAGAAAGGGGCATGGCCGTTGCTATGGATAAAAATACCCGCAAAGATTGGACACCTGTTCGTGCGGCTGTAAAAGCGTACGGGATAAGAAACTGCAACACTATGGCAATTGCACCCACAGCTACAATTGCTAACATTGTAGGTGTGACAGCTTCTATCGAGCCTACTTATAAGAATCTCTATGTGAAATCCAACTTATCTGGAGAGTTCACTGTTCCTAATGAATATTTAATTCAAGCGCTCAAGGAAGAAAATCTCTGGAATGAGGAATTGCTCGATGATCTTAAGTATTACGATGGTTCTTTATTAGAGATCGAAAAAGTCCCATTAGCTATTAAACAGCTCTTTTTAACATCCTTTGAAATCGATCCAAGTTGGATTATTTCTTGTGCGATTCGTCGCCAGAAATGGATTGATATGGGGCAGTCTTTAAACCTCTACCTCTCTGAGCCGAGCGGTAAAAAGATGCATGAGATGTATTTTTTAGCGTGGAAAGGTGGACTCAAAACCACGTACTATCTAAGAACGCTTGCCGCTACACAAATTGAAAAATCAACTACTGATATCAATAAACGCGATCTACAACCTCGCTGGATGAAATCAGAATCAGCAACAAGTAAAATTAAGATCGACCGAGACGCAAAACCTAAAGGTGCTTGTTCACTTACAGAGGGTTGCGAGAGCTGTCAATAAATTTTGGAGAAACATATGACTTTAGTTGTAGATACAAAGAAAGAAAAACGGGTAAAAGTCGATCAAAAACGACTCATTAATTGCACAACTGTGGACGTAAACCAACTCATGCCCCTTAAATACAAGTGGGCATGGGAACATTATCTAAACGGATGTGCAAACCACTGGATGCCTACAGAGGTTCCTATGGCAAAAGATATCGAAATGTGGAAGTCAGACTTGTTGACAGAGAGCGAACGTCTTGTCATTATGCGAAACCTAGGCTTTTTTTCAACAGCAGAGAGCTTAGTTGGAAATAACGTGGTTCTTGCTATCTTTAAGCATGTCACCAACCCAGAGGCACGTCAGTATTTATTGCGTCAATCATTTGAAGAAGCAATCCATACGCACACCTTCCACTATATCGTAGAGTCTCTTGCCTTAGATCCAGGTGAAATTTTCAACATGTATAATGAGATTGAAGCGATCCAGAAAAAAGACCGTTTTGAGATGCAGTTGACCGAAGAAGTTTTAAAAGAAGGGTTTTCAACAAGCACCTTTGCAGGAGCTCAAAAGTTTTTAGAAAACCTTATTGGCTACTATATCATCATGGAAGGGATCTTCTTTTATAGCGGTTTTGCTATGATTCTCTCCCTTCACCGTCAAAATAAAATGACTGGTATTGGGGAGCAGTTTCAATATATCTTACGCGATGAGACAATCCATTTAAACTTCGGGATCGATCTTATCAACGAGATTAAAGCAGAAAATCCTGATCTTTGGACAAAAGAATTCCAAAATCACATCATAGAACTTATTCATGAGGCAACAACTCTTGAATATGCTTATGCAAAAGATTGTCTACCAAAAGGGATCTTAGGTCTTACAGCTCCCATGTTTGAGGATTATGTAGGGTATATTGCAGATCGCAGACTTGAAAGAATTGGTTTAAAAGCTCAATACCATAAGAAAAACCCTTTCCCATGGATGAGCGAAGTGATCGATCTAGGCAAAGAGAAGAATTTCTTTGAAACGAGGGTAACAGAATATCAATCTTCGTCGAATTTAACGTGGTAAAAAAAAAGAGTATCCCTGATACTACCTATATGCTGCTCGCAAGTCAAAAATCGATTTTTGATTTGCGGGCATCTCAAACTTTAGAGTTGCCAAAACTCAGCCTGTTAATAAAGGCTTACTTTGGCATCGGTTTTGCCTACTCTAAAACTTTGAGGGCCGGCTTCGCAAAAAAGCCGATTTTTGAATTACGAGCGGTATATACCTCTCGGACTTGATGGTACTGTATGAAAAAAAATCAACGTTACCGTGGCTTTGTTGCTAAAAATGTTTGGGTCGTTGATGAAATTCATGTAAAAGTGACCGAAATTCTGCATGAAAAAACAGGAGCTAGGATCATTCACGTCGCAGCAGACGACGATGAAAATCTCTTTGCCCTCTGTTTTAAGACTTATCCCAAAGACCATTCAGGTGTTGCCCATATTTTAGAGCACACTACTTTATGTGGCTCAAAAAAATACCCTATTCACGATCCCTTCTTCTCTATGCTAAGAAGGTCTTCTAACACTTTTATGAATGCTTTTACGGCCAAGCTATGGACCTGTTATCCGGCCGCTACTCGCATAAAAAAAGACTTTTACAATCTCTATGAAGTCTATCTCGATTCAGTATTCCACCCCCTCCTCCTCAAGACCTCTTTCCAACAAGAGGGACACCGACTTGAGTTTGACAAACCAGATGATCCAAGCTCGCCTCTCAAAATTAAAGGGGTTGTCTATAATGAAATGAAAGGGGTTCTCGCTAATCCAGGATCTCTTTTTTATCGAAAGCTGATGTCGGGACTGTGTCCCGATCACACTTATGGATTTGACTCTGGCGGCGACCCCAAAGAGATTACCTCTTTGTCTCATGCAGATCTTATAAAGTTTCATGAAGAGTATTATCATCCAAGTAGATGCACCTACTTTTTCTACGGCGACATCCCTATTGAAAACCATCTCGACTATTTGGGAGAAAAGGTGCTTGATGAAGCAAATTCTCTTTCCCCTATCCCTGCCATAGAAAAATGCCCCCGAATCACAGCTCCAGTAAAAGAGCTAAGTTACTATCCCTCTCATGAAAAAAACCTCAAACAGCAAACGTTTGTGGGTTTTGCTTGGCTTACGATGGACATCAAAGACCAAGACGATCTTTTAGGGCTACATCTAATCGACTCTATTTTGATGGATACTGATGCTTCTCTTTTAAAATACAAACTGACTGAATCGGGTCTTTGTATAGAAGCTGATTCCGCTTTCGATCCAGATGCTCGAGATGTTCCTTATACGATTGTATGCCGCGGTTGTGAACCAGAAAACGCTGATGCCCTAGAGAAGATCCTTTTTGAATCTCTCAAAGAGATTGCTGCCGAAAAAATTCCGATGGAACTTATCGAATCTTCGATGCACCAACTAGAGTTTTCTCGCAGCGAAATTAGCTACGATTATGAGCCCTACGGTCTAGAGCTTTTTAGCCGCATCGTCCTCCCCTATCTCCAAGGAGGCTCTCCAATCGATGGTCTTAAAATCCATTCCCTTTTTGAAAGACTCTCCACTCTCGTCGCACAAAAAGATTACCTATCCAATATCATTGAAAAGTATCTGATTAATAACCCCCACAGATACCGTCTTGTAATGGCTCCTGACACTGATCTATCCGAAAAAATGCATAAAGAAGAAGAGAGCTTTCTTCAAGAAAAACAACAAAGCCTCTCTAGTGAAGAGATTCAAACAATCCTCAAAGAGAGTCTTGAGATTCAAGAAGATCAACAACGCAAAGAGGAAGAAGACATTAACTGTCTACCCATTCTTGGATTAGATGATCTCCCTAAACAGGTTTCTTTCTATCCGGTAGAAAAAGAGCAGTTTGATCAG
>CAZBHP010000075.1:0-4098 GCA_964491795.1 uncultured bacterium
ATTTTGAGATATTGAATATAAGGAAGAACGGACCACGAGCCAATAATACATAAGACCCACAGGATCAAGAATATCTTTTTGTTAACTGATGAGTTTTGCCGTTTCATTCTCATTTCCTACCAAGCTAACCAGAGTAACAGAATTGACCTAACTAAGACAATAGTCCAATCAAAATTGCCATCTATACCTCTCGTGATTATTGCACTTCAATGTCAGTTTGTGTATTTTAATAATAAATAATATTTTTATAATTTAATTATTTATGAAAAATACAGATCTTTCTAAAGAAGAAATAGATGCGCTTTGCAAATTCACTCGATATTATCATATAGATAACCCTCATGTGGATAAAGGGGTAGCTCATGCTTTACATAACTTCGCAAAATCCTTAGCTTCTTCTGTACCCCTCGACGGTCAAATCGCTTTTACTTTACATATGGCAAGCCATTTCCTCCCCTCCTTCACTTTTTGCGGTCTTGATCTTGAGAATGAAAAAAACCTCTATGATAGCCTAACGTTTTTCGAATATAACCCTTGTATAAAGGACCAAAGCGCATCAAAAGATCTTCTTATAAAGGCTCTTAACGCTCTAGCTTATGATATCTCTCACCAAAAAAGGACCCTCTCACTGGAAGAGATGAAGCTAGTTGTCTCTTTCTTAACGGATAATCTTTTGCATGATAAGTCTTTTGGAGAAGAGCTATCTTCGAGTGTCTTTGAGCCTTTAGTGAAAATTGTGGGATACCCCCAAAAGTTAATCATCTCAGAGCATATTTTTAATAAAGAAGCCTCTTCAATTGCTTTAATTGCATCTGAAATTACCAAAAAACACCATGCTGCTGCAGAAAAAGCGGCGTACGAGTTATCACGTCATCTCCAAACCAAATATGCAACTGGGGTAGATATACAACCAGACAAGCCTTCTATGTTTAATGTGGCTCTTCTCAACACAGCAACAGAGAGCTTTCTTTTCTACCTCCATCAGGTGTACCCTCTGATTGAAAAAGCAAAACATGCAGCTCTCGTTGCTACAAGAGCCGCAGCCTTAACGCAAGGAAACAAACTTTCTAAAGAGACCGAAGACGACTCAAATCTTGCTCAAAATGCAGCACTGAATGCAACCGCCTATGCAGAGGCAAGCTCTAAAATCATCGCTTTTGCCCAAACCCAACTGACTAAAATGCTTCCCCCCAATGCCCGCTACTACGCTGGACTCCTTTTAGAAAAACTCCCCTCTCCTCCGATTCCTCAGGAAACAGTCAATTTCAAAGAGCTCTTCGATCGGATGCAGCATCATTTAGATACGTTAGAAAAAAACCGCCTTCCCACCCCTTCTCCTATCGAGACAACAGTTGAGGCAGTTGAAGTGAAAAAGAAGCGCTCTCGCAAAGGAAAATCTCTTGAAACTAATGATTTAGAGAGTCCATTCTTACTGACTTCTTCTCAGCAAAACCGCT
Organism: uncultured bacterium; assembly: GCA_964491795.1. Lineage (GTDB taxonomy): Bacteria > Chlamydiota > Chlamydiia > Chlamydiales > 2-12-FULL-49-11 > JAFEGE01. The sequence goes on from CAZBHP010000075.1 coordinate 1,458, forward strand.
TTGCAAGTTTTTTCAAAACAACCGCCCTTCTTCTCCCCTTTTTGCCAATTCAAAAAGAGGCTTCTCAAAACTTTAAAAAAGGGATCTTATTTCTCAAACAAACCTCCTCCATTTCCCGCATCTATTTGGATGCTAAAGAAGAGTCTGCCCTAAAAGAGAGCTTTAAAAAAATCTCCACTCTCTAATGCTTTACTTGAGGAGTATTTTCCTATATACTCTTTTCCATGTCTGATCTTGATAATGCCTATGATCCAAAAGTAGCAGAGGAGAAGTGGTACACTTTTTGGGAAGAAAAAGGGTATTTTAAAGCCGATCCCCACAGTGAAAAAGAGCCTTACTGTATTGTTTTACCCCCCCCTAACGTAACTGGCCAGCTTCACATGGGTCATGCCCTTGTCAACACTTTGCAAGACATCATGATCCGATTTAAGAAGATGCAGGGGTATGAAACCTTATGGATCCCAGGAACCGATCATGCAGGAATTGCTACGCAGAGTGTGGTAGAGCGTCACCTTTATGCTAAAACTGGGAAAAGAAAGAGAGACTTTACCCGGGAAGAGTTTCTCTCTCAGGTGTGGACATGGAAAGAAGAGCATCAAGGTAAAATTTTACACCAACTCAGAAAACTTGGTTGCGCACTTGACTGGTCAAAGCTTCGTTTCACCATGGATGAGCCCTCCACAAAAGCTGTAAAAGCCTTATTTAAAAAACTCTTCGATCAGGGCCTGATTTACCGAGGCGACTATTTAGTCCATTGGGATACGGTATTAGAAACTGCAATTGCAGATGACGAAGTAGAGCATGAGGAGAGGGAATCTTTCCTATGGCATATACGCTATCCTATAGCTGATTCCACAGAGTCTATTGTTGTGGCAACCACCCGCCCTGAGACTATGCTGGGAGATGTGGCGGTTGCGGTCTCTTTGGAAGATCCGCGCTATAAACATCTCATCGGAAAGAAAGTCTTTATTCCTCTTATCAACCGTGAAATTCCTATTATTGCCGACTCTTATGTTGATCCAGAGTTTGGAACGGGAGCTCTTAAAATCACCCCTGCTCACGATTTTAATGACTATGAAATCGGGAAAAGACATGGCTTAGACCTCATCAATATTCTTCATCCAAATGGCATTCTCAACGATAACGCTTACGACTATAGAGGACTTAACCTAGAAGAAGCCCGTAAAAAGATCGTAGACCGCTTGGAACAAGAGGGCTTTCTTATCAAGAAAATCCCCCACACCCACAAAGTCGGCATCTCTTATCGGTCAAAATCGGTTGTAGAGCCTTTTCTTTCTAAGCAGTGGTTTATCCGGATGGAGCCTTTTAAAAAGGATCTGATAGAAGCAGTCGCTAAAGAAGAGATCAAAATTGTTCCAGAAGCCTGGGATAAAGTCTATTTTCATTGGATTAACAACATACGCGACTGGTGCATTTCAAGGCAATTGTGGTGGGGTCACAGAATCCCTATTTGGTATAACAAAAAAAATCCAGAGAAGATCCTTTGCTACGTTGAAGAAGATTTGCCCCCTGAAGTGAGAGCATCACCTGATGAATGGGTGCAAGATGAAGATGTTTTAGACACCTGGTTTTCCTCGGCTCTCTGGCCACTCACCACTCTAGGCTGGCCTGAAAACACAGCTGACCTTGAGAAATTTTATCCAAATGCTGTCTTAATCACTGGTCACGACATCTTATTTTTCTGGGTCGCTCGAATGATCCTGGTTGGGCAATATGTGAAAAAAGAGGTCCCTTTTAAGGAAACTTTTATCCACGGCTTAATTTACGGTAAATCTTACTGGCGCACAAGCCCAGATGGGAAAATTGCCTATGTCTCTGCTGAAGATCGCCTCTCTTATGAGCTAGGTGCCCCCGTCCCTAAAGATGTCGAGTTTCAATGGGAAAAGATGTCTAAAACTAAAGGCAACGTTATTGATCCAATTGAGATTCTCTCAAGCTACGGAACTGATGCCCTACGATTAGCCCTGGCATCGAGTGTGACTCACACCAAAGAGATCGACCTCGACATGCGAAAATTCGAAGAGTATAAAAATTTTTGCAATAAGCTCTGGAACGCTTCTCGTTTTATTTTCATGCATGCATCGTCTGGTCAAGAGATTAACCCCTCACTATTCACCCTCGATGACCGCTGGATTCTCTCTAAGCTCCATCACACAATTGTTACAGTCACCAATGGATTTAATCATTACCTTTTTGCTGATGCTGTTCGCACTCTGTATAGCTTTTTCTGGGATGAGTTTTGCGCCTATTATCTTGAAACTACAAAACCATTTCTCTTTGGGAAAGTCGGCACTGAGGCAATTCGCTCTAATAAAGTAGAGATTTTGCGCACAATTTACCTCTCTATTTTAAGACTTCTTCATCCTTTAGCTCCTTTCATTACAGAAGAGCTTTTTGCACAGTGCAAAAAAGTGTTTCTTCAAACAGCCTCCAAAGAGCTCCTACCTCTCCTCTCTCAAGACTCTTTATTAGCCCTTCCTTTCCCTGAGCCTCTCTTCCCTGTAGATGAAAAAGGGGAGAAAGAGTTCTCTTTTGTGATGCAAGCGGTCCACACCATACGCAATGTCAGAGGAGAGATGCAAATTCCTAGCAACACTTCGACTGATGTGTATATGGTGGG
>CAZBHP010000075.1:4108-8090 GCA_964491795.1 uncultured bacterium
AAGAAGAATCACTTCTTCTCTTTGAAAACCAAGCTATCCTCTCTTCTCTGATCCGCATACGTGCGCTTCACTTTAGAGAAGAAAGAGATCCTTCCCTTGCCTTTGCAACGACTGCACATATCGGTCCAATCTTGTGCCTGATTCCTCTCCCCTCTGATCTTCTGCAAAAAGAAAAAGAGCGCCTCTCTAAAGAGCTAGAAAAAGAAGAGAAGAAGATGCTGGGTTTACAGAATCGACTCTCAAGCGAGGAGTTTATTTCTAAAGCTCCAAAAGAGGTTGTTTTAGCTGCTGAGTCGGATCTTCGTCTCTCACAAACCAAACAGAAAGAAATTAGCGCTAAGCTATTTGAATTACGCTCTATATCGACTAACTGATTGAAAAGGTGACCCTTTTTTCGGTTTTTCAAACCAAAACCCAATCTTCTTAGCAATAGGATATTTAGTATACACACGAAGGACATCTCTGGCTTTTTCTAAAATGGGAAGCAGAAGGTGTTTACCTACCCCTTTTCTCCCTTTTTCAAAAAAGCTATGCTCTTCGTTATTCAATAAGCGATTGATTTCTTTCTCATCTACTTTTTCGATCTTAGCTTTTTTCGGATCCCCCATGTTGTAGAGATGAGGATTTAACCGAGAAGTATGGATGAGGTAGAGATGCACTTTTACAAGAGAGGGGGCTTGAAAGCCCAAACAATACTCTCCCACATACGGTACAAAATCCCTTTTAGCACGGAAGATATGTAAATCAAGAGGATCGCTTTGTTTCACAATCTCTTTGTTAAATTTTTCCCATACAAACTTAGGAACACCCGGAGATTTGAAAAACCAAGCAGATGGAGCTCTTTTAGACTCGTGAGAGATTCTCCACTGCGCAATCGTCCCCCCAATACTAAACCCTATCTCCATAAAAGGAGTTTCAAAGAGGTTATTTATAAAAGCTTGGTAAGGGACTCCTGATTCATACCCACGCCGTCCGATCTCAGGCTCCATATCGGTAATTGCGTGAGAGAGATAATCCAATTTCAAGGGAGTTATAGGAGAGCCTCTCGTAATGCGAAGGGGCGGGATTTTCATATGCATCGTTGCAGCGACAAGAAAAAGACCTAGCTGCCCTTCCCCTGTTACCAAGATCCCTGCTACTCGATAAAAGCAATCGGGATACTCAAAAGAAGCAGGAACATAACACCCAACTTCCAAATCGTCTTGCTCTGCATAATAACAAACTAGTCTCTCATAGTATTGATAGAGGCCAAGTTTTGCTGTGTCATCGTTTAATTCAAACTGTTCTTTGATTCCCCAGTAGATTTCAGGGGTAATTTCTTTCAAATTTTTTCGCCAAAATTCTTCTAATTCGGCCTCTAGCACCTCTTTATTCCCTTCGGTAGAAAAGGGTCTTGAGAGAAGTCTAAAAAGCTTTGCAAAAAGTCTAGGTTCTAATTCTTCTACAACTTTACAGGTTTTGAGCTCTCTATCTTCTTCAGAGGTTAGTAATTTTACACAAGGTGGACGAGAACCCATCACAATTTCTTGAACATCATCGCGTCTCACATTAGCAATACTTAAAAGGATTTTAGCAAGGTCTTTCTCTTTAAGGTTTGCTGTGCTTTTAATTTTAAGGTGCACAAGGATGCGTTCAAAGCGGTGTTTACCGATTTGCTTGGCAATGTAAGTAAACCAGTTCATAAATATCTTCTACCTGGATCGCCATACGGATGTGTATAGAGGTCTATATACTTGCCGATATTTTCAGGTCTATCTAACCAGCGGGGCTCCAGGCGACGGCGGGCGTCACGTGAGGCTTCAAGAAAACTCTCTTCACTACTTAGAGTTTCTCTAATTTTTTCAATCATCTCTTTGCCATCTTTGAACCGAATAGGGGCAATTGCGTAAGTAACCATATCTTGACATGCGCAGGGAAGACCTAAGGCGGCCGCCTCTAAAAACTTGATATCGCTTTTCCCTTCATTAAATAAGTTTTCTTCAAGCGGCGCAATCATCATATTTCCCTCAAGTCCTGCAAGAAACCTAGGGTAAGCCTCTATCGTTTGCCACTGGTGATACTCCACCTCTTTTTTCATAGCGTAAGGAATCAACTCTTTTGGGATGCCTGCCACAAACACCCAGGTAAATTCCTTCATGGTAGCTATCACTTCCTCTACCACGTGGGAAAAATCATCTCGAATGTTCTCTTTGGTTGCAACTGCAAAATGGGAAACCGATCCTGCATAGAGAATACGGGGTTTTTTTTTGTGTTTGCGATAATTTCGTATGAGTAATTCTTCACTGTAATGGTTGCCGAGCCAAAACCTGGGCGCATAATTAGGAATCACGCTGATATTTTTTTGCTTGGTTTTTTTCAAATAATAGTCTCGAAGAGCATGGGTTGAGACTGTCATCTCATCGCACATCTCCATAATTTGCTGTGTAGATTCTCTAAGCTCATCTACTGCAATTTTTTTGTAGGCAGGGTTGTAGCGAGGGACATCTTCATAAAAAATGACATCGTCAATATCGTAGATAATACGAAAGCGCATCCTCTGTTTAAGATGGACGAGTTTTTCTGTAAACTGAACTTGATGTCTCTGTCCTTGCCTCTGTAAATGGATCACATTAGTTCTGGCATAATGGACAAGATCACGAAAGTAAGTTTGTGAGTGGTAAACTCTTACACTTTTTCCCATGTTCAAAAGAAACTCTGGGAAAAGCATACGCCAAAAGCCGCAACCAGCAAAATCTGCAATATACTGCAGAACATTTGGAATCTTTTCTTCCTGACTCATATTCTTTCTATAGTTCTTATAAAGAAAAAGTGCAAAAAAATTCCATCTTTGTCATCTTCTTAAGATTAGTTTAATATTGTAACTTCATGTTTACTTCTTCTCTTTCTCCTCCCCATCTTTTACGTAACCACCTAGCGATGGACTGTGGTGGAGAGCTTCGTTTAGAAACCATGCGAAATACTGCCCTTAGAATCTTTTCTGGAGAAGACCCTAGAATTCCAGTTATTGTTGGTCCTTGTTCTATACATTCTATAAAAGGGGCTCTTAGGTATGCAGAACTTTTAAAAGAATTACAAGAAGAGGTTCAAGACACTTTTTATCTCATCATGCGAGTCTATGTAGAAAAAGCCCGTACAACGATTGGCTGGAAAGGTCTTTTGTACGATCCTTTTTTAAATGGAACAAGTAATGTTGCCAAAGGAATCCAGATTTCTCGCAGTTTACTTTTAGATCTTTTAAAGTTGAATATCCCCTGCGCACTTGAGTTTGTAAACCCTCTGATGGCGCCTTACTTACAAGATCTGGTCACTTGGGGATTTATCGGAGCTCGAACTTGTAACTCACAGATCCATCGCGAACTTGCCTCCTCCCTAGATTTCCCAATCGGCTTTAAAAACTCTATGGATGGGAACATCGAATCAGCCATTAATGGCGTTATCTGTTCACGCGTTTCTCACACCTTTTTGGGAATAGACGATTTTGGCAACGTCGCATCGCTTTATTCCAAAGGAAATCCTTTTACACATATTGTCTTAAGAGGCTCAAAACTAGCATCCAACTATGATGCGACAAGCGTTGAAAGAGCCTATCTTTTACAAAAGAATTTAGGAATTCATTCTAAGATTCTCATCGATTGCGGCCATGGAAATAGCAACAAAGACTTTGCGAAACAAAAAGAGGTCTTTCACAATGTGATAGAGCAGATAGGAAAAGAGAATTCTCCCATCTTAGGCCTTATGTTAGAGAGCTTTATCGAATCAGGCAATCAACCGTTTACTCTCGGAGAAGATCTTTCCCCTTCCCTTTCTGTGACAGACCCCTGCCTAAGCTTTAAAGAGACAAAAGAGATGATCCTGTGGGCGCATAACTATCTAAATGTAAGTCTTGAACGACTGCCAAGCTGCAATCCCATCCCTTTAGGGATGGGTTCTTGACTTTGGACATTTCCATAGAAATTAGGTTATCTCTTTCTAGGCAACCACA
>CAZBHP010000076.1:0-7960 GCA_964491795.1 uncultured bacterium
TTAGGGCCGTAGACATTAAAAAATTTAAGTCCTACAACTTTGTCGAGAAGGTTATTACGAATAACCCATTGATCAAACATCTGTTTAGATTGCCCATAGAGGTTCATAGGGCGTAATAAGTCAATTTTAGAGGGGTCGTCTTGAAACCCTAAAGCTCCATTTCCGTAAGTTGCAGCAGATGAGGCATAGATAAAACGGATCTCTTCATCAAGAGCAAAAGTTGCTAGATCAACAGAGAATCGGTAGTTAGTTCGGTAGTAATCATCGCCATCGGTACCAGTCGTTGCAGAATTAGCTCCCATGTGGATAAAAGCGCCTACTTCATGACCACGCCCTTTTAACCAATTTAGAATCTCATGACGAGACAGAAAATCTCGGTATCGCTTTCCGACAAGATTTTTCCATTTAGTGCTCTCTTTGAAATCATCTACTAAGATTAGATTTTTATCATAGCCCAGGTCATTGAGGTGACGCACGATACAAGAGCCAATAAACCCAAGGGCGCCTGTGATGATAATCCATTTATCATCGGCGCATTTATTCTTTAGACTCACGCTTTACTCCCTTAGCAATAGATTCGAGAGAGATGGCTTTTTTGCGACTTGTTCCTAGAAGGGTCTCTGCACGCTTACGTTTTTCTTGTTGTACAACATCTAGAGTTTTTAGTTGTTCTTCCCTGTCTTCAATCTCTTTTTCCCAAACTTTTTGATCTTCTTGCATCTTTTCATGAAGAGCATCAAAACGAGTTTTCCATAAGGTAAGTTCTTGATGGTGATTTTCTTCCGTTGTTTTTTTGCTCTCGAGCATTTGTTTAAATTCTTTGAGCATTAAAGAGCAAATCACAAGAGAGAGATGAAAAGAAAAAAGCCATAGAGCTGAGGGGATCACACCCCATGAAAAGAGGAAAAGAGACTGTATAAAAAGGCCTAACCACACAACTAGGGTGAGAAGATCAGATGTCCAAAAAAAGAAGAAAAGGAGAGGCACCCAAGCTAAAAGGCCTGCTTGCGCTGAATTGTAAGGCATAAGACCGAGCGCTGCTAGGAACAAAACAAACGAAGGCCCTAGTAGAGTTAAGAGGAGATTAGAAGGGGATAAGTTTTCCTTAAGTCTTGACCAGATCATTACTTTTAGAGAGTAACAAGATCTCTATATTTTACGCAAGCTCTTGCAAACGTGCAATACGCTCTTCAATAGGAGGGTGTGTAGAGAAGAGAGTAACCCAAGAGTGTTTTTTGGACCGGTAGATCATAAAGGCTGCTATACTTTCTTGAGTTTTCATTTCAGAAGATGTGCGCTGTGAAGCAATTTCTAGCTTTCTTAAAGCGTGAATCATCGGATCTTTGCCCAAAAGAAGAGCTGAGCCTCTGTCGGCTCGAAACTCGCGCCAGCGAGAAAAGGCTGCAAGTAAAAGCGAGCCTAAAATCATAAAGACAATTTCGAAAAGGAAGGTAAAGAGGGTGTATGAGAGATAAGAACCTGCACTTTTCCCTTCACGATCACGGCCAAGGCCTGAGAAGGCAAAAGCAAGAACCCTTGCAAGGAACATCACAAAAGCGTTGATAACACCTTGTAAAAGAGTCATAGTCACCATGTCGCCATTCACGATATGAGTGATTTCGTGTCCAATCACCGCTTCTATCTCTTTTGGATCGAGTTTTTGTAAAAGACCTGTAGAGACGGCCACCAAAGAGCGTCTTTTAGAAGGACCGGTTGCAAATGCATTAGGTTCGTTCGATGCGAATATTCCAACTTCTGGAATTTCAGGAAGGTGCGATGCTTGAGAGAGACGCGCTACCATATCATAGATCATGCGAAGCTCTGGGCTTCTTTCAGAAGGGGAGATAATTTTTATCCCCATAGTCCACTTAGCTATTTGTCGAGAAAGAAGAAGGGAGATAAAAGCACCCCCCATACCCCAGATTAGACAAAAGAGGGCAAGATTTTTATAATCGATCCCGTAAGAGCGGAGGTAAGGCTGAACATTAAAAATAGAGAGGAGAGCTGAGATTGTAAGAACAATCAAAAAGTTTAAGGCTATGAATAAAGCGATCCTTTTAACCATGGACCCAGTATAGCATAAGAGGTTTAATCGGCAAAAGTTTAATTGCTTTTTAATGGTGTTTCTAGAGTAAAATATGATCCACAAGATATTGTGAGCGGGTTTTTTCGGCCAATCAAAGGTTGAAAACACGACAAGTTGTTCTTAAAGAGTTGTTAAAGATAAGACAATCTTAAGGTGATTCGAAATTTTAAGATGCTCGCAATACCCAAGTTTTAAACTCACCTGGGTAAAAGTCAAAATGTCAACTGCGGTATATAGATTTGCATGACCAAGATCATCGAAGGACTGTTTGATGAATATGGGCCCTCGAAAAGGGATATTAAAACGATCCTTAAAAGAAAAAAAAGTGGAAGAACTGTCTGCTATGTCCTTTTAACTTGTAGTGAACCAAATAATGATGGCACTATGGAAGTAGAAATGAAGTATGAAGGGGAGCCCTGGCTTGCCTCGTACTTGATCAAAAGCGCTCAAGAGGTGGTGTAATGGATTACGAAGCTTGGTACCAGAAGAAAGAATCTGAGATCTTAAAAGATCTTTTCTCCTATCTTCGTTTCAAATCAGTTAGTGCAAGACCGGATGCAAAAAAAGATCTTTTGGCTTGTGTTGAGTGGTTAGAGAAGTATTTGAAAAATATTGGCTTTGTGACAAAAATGTGGCACGGCTCTGGTCATCCAACTCTTTTTGCAGAACGAATTATCAATCCTAAAATGCCTACCGTTCTTTGCTATGGCCATTACGATGTGCAACCAGAGGATCCCGTCAACTTATGGAAAACGCCCCCTTTTGAACCTACATTGAAAAATGAGAAGATCTACTGCCGAGGAGTTGCCGATAATAAAGGGCTCAACTTCATGACGATTCAAGCCATACGAGCCTTTTTAGAAACTCCTTTGAAAGATAAGCTCAACCTTAAAATCCTTATTGAAGGTGAAGAGGAGATGGGGAGTCAAACGCTTGCAGAAATTTTGCCCAAACATAAAGAAGATCTTGTAGCAGACCATCTCCTGATTGTAGATATGGGAATACGCTCTCTAAAAGACCCCGCCCTAGTGATTGGATCCAGAGGTATTATGACAATGGAAGTCTCATGGCGCAATATGGACATCGATGTCCATTCAGGTGCTTTAGGAGGTATCGTCTTAAATCCTCTCCGTACTGCATGTGAGGTTTTAGCAAAAGCAATTGATGGAAAAGGGCGCGTAGCGATTCCTGGGTTTTATGACGGGGTTAAACCATTAACAGCTCAAGAGAAAAAAGAAATCGATTTTTCTTTTGATGAAGAGAAGATCAAAGAAGATACAGGCGTACGAGCTTTTTTCTCGCTAGAGGGGAAAAACCCTTGTGAAGTTAATTACATCGAGCCTATTTTTGAGATTAACGGTTTGTGGGGAGGGTATACAGGGGCTGGCTTTAAGACAGTAATTCCTTGTGAAGCTCACGCTAAACTCTCGGCAAGACTTGTGCCTCGTCAAGATCCACACAAAATCTATCAGGCGGTATGCGCGTTTTTACGAGCGCACACCCCTAAAGAAATGGAGCTGACCTTTCACTACCACGGTGGTGGAGAAGCCGCGTGGGGATCACCCCTTTCTAAGACAGCGCAGATTATGAAAGAAGCAACGGTTGATGTGCTAGGAAGCTGTGATTTTATCTATGCCGGAGGCTCAATTCCGATTACAACTGAGCTTATGAAATATACGAAGGGGACATTCGCTATGCCGGGGACAGGGCTTGATTCGGATGCGCTTCACGCACCCAACGAGCATTTTAGCCTTAAGCAATTTAAAACCGGTTATTTGATCATGGCACATGCCCTCAAGCGTTTTGCTGAGGAAAAATAGACTTCTTGCTTTGGCTTTTCTTGCTAAAAATAAGGCTCTATAAAAATTTTATCTTACTGTGTTAAGATGAATTTTTTTGTATTGCGGAGAAAAAGTGAAGCAGAAGAGCTTGTGGGTATGGGCTATTGTGGCTGCTTTGTTAGTGCAAAGCGTAGAGGCCATTCCACCGCCGCTTCCGTCTGCAGGTATTGTTGAACGTGAACTCGAAAGAGAATATGAACAAGAGCCTCTAGAGCCAGATAAAGAACTTCCCCAAGTCCAAATCGATATTCCGAAAGAAAGATTACACCTTCCACGAAGAAAAAAAGTATTCATACGGAATCTTAAAATTCAAGGTAACGACTCTCTTTCACAAAAAGAGATTGTCTCTTATGTAAGTTGTTACCTGAATCAAGATCTTTGTATGTCAAAAATCTATGAGATCTGCTCTAGAATTGAGGAGTTATACGCTAAAAAGGGGTATTTTTTAGCCCGGGCTTATCCTCCTCCTCAAACCCTGCGGAAAGGGATTTTGATCATTGAAGTGGTTGAAGGAAAGCTTGGTAATATTGAGATATTAGGAAACAAATATTACAAAGACTCTTTCATTCGGGGATACTTTAGCTCTTTGCAAGGAAAGTCCTTGCGGTATGATAAGTTTTTGAAAGCCTTATTACTCTTAAATGAAAATAGTGATCTTGCAGTAGGGGCGGTATTTGAGAAGGGGAAAGAAGTTGGCTATGCCGATCTTGTTTTACGTGTCAAAGATAAGAGGCCTATCCATTTATATCTCAATGGAAACAACTATGGTAAAAACTTAACTACGAATATTCGAGCAGGGGGGCGTCTTGATGCAGGAAATCTATTTTTCCAGGGCGATAAATTTTCTTTTGCCGGTGTTGTTGGGTTCCCAGTAAATGCCCTTTATTTTACAGATGCCATTTACAGGGTGCCGCTTAATCGCAAGGGCTCTTCTTTAGAGGGTGCTTATCTTTTTTCAAAATTTAAGATCGAAGAACTCACCAGTCTAGATTTAAAAGGAAGCTCCAACATCGCGACTCTAAAGTTTAATCAAGCGTGCATGAGAACACGATCGATTAGTGCCGATTTTTTTACCTCCTTTGATTATAAGCAGATTAAAAACTATGTGTTAGATCAAGTTGCTTCTTTTGATAAATTGCGCGTTCTCACAGTTGGTGGTCTTGTAGATCACTATGAGCCTTTAAAAGGACGCGATTATTTAATGCTCCGTGCAGGCGCTGGTATTCCTAATTTCCTGGGCGGATTGCATGCAGTTGATAGTGAGTGTTCGCGTATAGGAGGGGGAGGTAGGTTTTTCCTCTTTAATATTGATTACGATCGTCTGCAACATTTGCCCTACGATTGTTACTTCTATTTTCACAGCTCTTTTCAGCTAAGTTTTAACAAGCTGACGTTACCCGAACAGATCTACATTGGTGGAGTAGACACTGTGAGAGGCTTTCCTCTTGCTGTAGGTCTTGGAGATAGTGGCTATTACCTTAATTGCGAGTTTCGTTTTCCGCCACCTATTCTTGCTAACAAATTTTTTTTTAGGTTTAATAAAAAATGGAAAGATATCTTCCAGTTTGATCTCTTTTTGGACCAGGGGGGTGTGTTTTTAAATGGTGGAAAAGATCTTTTTTTGTGGGGTACAGGATTGGGAGTAAGAATTAATGGGCCTTATACACTTGCGTTAACGATAGATGTAGGCTTCCCTTTGAATCATAGAGATCTTTCTAGACCTGCATTTACCTATCTTAAACTAACAGGGCAACCTTTCTGAGAAGTTGGTTTTGTAAACTCACCCTTTTGTGTGCAAGTTTTAGCTCTCTGAGTGCTTTGCCCGAAAAGGGGGAGGTGGTTTTTGGTAAGGCAGAATTTAACTCTCCTGATAAACATTCTCTTACGATCTCAGCTACAGATAAGACCATCATTAATTACCCTCGCTTTAACATCGGGGAAAAAGAGGCTGTTCAATTTTTGCAGCCTTCCTCTAAAGCAACCGTTTTAAATCGAGTCACAGGAGATGACCCAAGTAAAATCCTGGGCTCCCTTTCCAGTAATGGTCGAGTGTTCTTGGTAAACCAAAACGGTGTTTATTTTGGTCCGAAGGCAGTTGTGAACACGGGCTCTTTTGTCGCCTCTACCCTCAATATTCTTGATGAAGACTTTATTACAGATAAGTTTACTTTTTCTTTGGCTAAAGAAGGAAGTCGGGCAAAAATTGTAAATGAAGGGTTACTCTCTGCGTCTCCTGAGGGATTTGTTACTCTTCTCGCCCCATTTATTGAGAACCGAGGCTCTATTATTGCTAAAGCAGGACGAGTCATCTTAGCTTCTGCAGAGAGGGTCACTCTCGATTTTTCTGGTGATGGGCTTATTCAGTTTACCGTTGAAGGGGATCTTGAAGAGGCGCTGATTGAGAACTACGGATTGATTGAAGCAAAAGGTGGGCATGTCGATTTGTCCATGAGGACTGCTCGCGATGCCATTAAAATGGTGGTCAACTGCGATGGACTTATCTCTGCCAATGATATTCAAGAGTATAACGGTGAAATCCTACTTGTAAGTAGAAGTGTGATCGATGTCTCCAATGACGCTACTTCTGAAAAAGGGGGAAATGTCCACATTTTTGGAGATCGCATTTCTCTTAAAGGGGCAGAAATTAAAGCCTCAGGAGATAGCGGTGGTGGAGAAGTTCTCATTGGTGGGGATTATCAAGGAAAGGGGAGTTACAATGCTACTGTAACTTTTATGGATGAGAACTCTGTTATAGAAGCAAATGCTTACAGAGAAGGAAATGGCGGGAAAATCATCTTATGGGCCGATGATACCACATTCTTTAATGGAAAGATCTATGCAAAAGGTGGATCAGAGAGTGGTAATGGGGGATTTGTTGAAACTTCCGGTAAAGAGAGCCTTTCTAGTCAAACTGGATTTGTGGATACCTCGGCTCCTTATGGAAAATTTGGTGACTGGCTTCTTGACCCGGCCTCTATCAACATCGTAACAGGGGGAGGCGCAACTATTGCTACCTGTTCTGCGCCTAACTGCGCAACTGCGGGTGCGCAATCTATCGCCCCAGCAACGATTGCTGCTTCTGCAACCAATGTTTCTCTTTGTGCGCAAAACGCAGCTGGGAGCTCTATTACTGTTACTAATGCCATTAACATGACAACCAGTGGTGTAAGTCTTACACTAACCGCGGGTTCTGGCAGTGCTGGAGCTATTACTTTAAATAATAATATTACTACGACGGGAGGAGCGATTAATTTAACAGGAGTTGTTACTTTAGGCACAAATATAACTCTTGATACCACCAATGCAGGAGCTACTCCTGCTGGGGCAAATATTACCCTTTCTAATACAGTTAATGGCCTCTTTTCTCTTACTCTAACAGGTGGAACAGCTGGAACTGTTCAAATGACAGGAGCAGTAGGAGCAACAAATGCCCCTACAGCTTTGACTGTAACAGGATCTACAATTACACAAACCTCATCTGCTAAGTCATCTGGAGTAATCAATTACACAGCAAATACGATTAATATTGGTGGAAATGTTAAAACAGTTGGTACGGTTGTAAATATTACAGGACCTGTAACACTTACTGGAGCTTCAACATTTGATACAACAAATGCAGGAGCTTCTGCAAATGGTGCAAACGTAAACTTCTCTAGCACAATTAATGGAACAAATGCTTTAACTCTTCGTGCAGGAACACTTGGTGTAGTAACGTTTAGCGGAGCTATAGGAAATACAACCCCTCTTACAAATCTTGTTTTTAAAAGCGCTGCTAACGTGCAAGTTGCAAGTAATATTACTGTAAGTGGAGCTAACACTTTAACACTTGCACGTCCTGTAACTCTTACAGGATCTAGTACAATAACTTCTAACAATGCAAATATTGGATTTACGACTACACTCAACGGAGCGCAATCTCTTATCATTGCAGGAGGCTCTGGAACGACTACTTTTACAGGAGCTGTTGGAGGTACTACGCCTCTGTCTAGTTTGTCTGTAACTGCTGCAACTATTACCCAGTCATCTACAATGG
>CAZBHP010000077.1:0-3461 GCA_964491795.1 uncultured bacterium
CTAGAAGCCAAAAAACCATTAGTGATTGGATCTACAGGACATAACGCAAAAGAAAAAGAGGTGATTGAAAAAGCCTCTACCCTGATTCCCCTACTTGTCACAGCCAATTTCTCTTTTGGCATCAGAACTATTAAGACTTTGCTCCCTTATCTTCCACACCAAGGCTCTTTCCACATCTCTGAAACCCACCATAAAAACAAAAAAGATGCCCCTTCAGGGACAGCTTTAGAACTTCTCTCTCACCTCCCTTCCCAAACCTCCGTCGAATCAATACGCGAAGATAGTTTACCTGCAACACACACTATCACTTTATCTCTCCCTTCTGAAGAAATTATCATCACCCACAAAGCTTATAGCCGGGAAGTTTTTGCGAAAGGTGCCCTTAAAGCCTGCCTTTTCCTTGCACACAAACCGATTGGGCTCTATACTTCTTTTGATGATGCGCATAGGTAATATTACAGTTGATACAGAGAGCCCTCTTACATTTATTTTAGGGCCTTGCGTAATTGAGTCAGAAGAAATGGCTCTTGAAATTGCTCACTATCTCAAAGAGAGATGCCCTTTCCCTTTTGTTTTTAAAGCAAGTTACGACAAAGCAAATCGAACTTCTCTTGATTCGTTTCGTGGACCCGGGAGCGAAGAAGGCCTTAAAATCCTACAAACCATTAAAGAGCGATTCGATATTCCTGTAACAACCGATATCCATCACCCTGAAGAAGCTAAAATTGTGGCCGAAGTGTGTGATCTTGTGCAGATTCCAGCGTTTTTAGCAAGACAGACAGACCTTATCTTAGCAGCTGCTGATACAGGGCTTCCAGTGAATGTCAAGAAAGGACAATTCCTCTCTCCGTATGATACTAAAGCAATTGTTGAAAAAATAAATAGTCGTGGGAATTCTCATACAATTCTTACAGAACGGGGGACAACTTTCGGTTATAATAATCTGGTAGTCGATATGCGCTCTTTCTCGATTATGAAAACCTTTACCCCTTTTGTTTGCTTTGATGCCACACATAGCGTACAGCTTCCAGGAGCTGTTGGCACCTCCTCTGGAGGAGAGCGACAATTTATCCCACAACTTGCAAAAGCAGCTCTAGCAGCAGGTGCTAATCTCATATTTATAGAAACCCATCCAAATCCAAATCTTGCCAAAAGCGATGCCTTAACGCAATGGCCCCTCGATTCTCTCATCCCTCTTCTAGAAGAGCTTTCCTATCATTATCAGATGAATCGATCGTATGCGCTTACAAAAAGCTAACTTTTTCGCCCTTCTGTTCACGGTATTTCTTCCCCTTGTTTTAGGAGGATTTTTCCACTCCTACTCCTTTTTTTCTATTGATAGAGAGGAAAATGCCCAGAAAATTTACGAAGCAAAAGAGAAATTACAACAAGAGGTATTTCATAAAGGGCTAGAGGTTGAAAAAGATTTTTGGATGACCGATGAAAAAGCTTTTGTAAACATTCGGATAGAAAGCCCCTCCTCGGAAATGCGTTTAGAAAAAATTGGCTCTTGTTACGAAATTATAGAAACCCTCTCCCCTGCACGTTTTCACTTCCAAGATAAGGGAGAACTCCGCATTGTCGATGCACGTCTATGTCATCTATCTTACCATCAACATACAATTAAAGCATTTGATCTCTCTATGCATTTCTACGAGAAAAGCGCCCCCACAGAACAAGACTCTCCTTACCTCTCTGCGTCTGCAGAAGAGGCTTTTTTTGCCTGTAAAGAGAATCCCTACACCTTTCAAGCCAAAAATCTTTTAGCGAATTTTTCCTCTGGATATAGACTTCAATGCGATGGATCTCTTTTCTTTGATCCAGAAAAAAACTATCTGATTGCAGACAAAAATAAAGAGCCGATCCAATTCCATCACGATCGCCTCTCCATAGAGTCTTCCTCTCTTTTGATTGAATATAAAGATCATACGCCCTACAAGATCTCCTTTAAAAATGATGTCCTCATGAAAAATGGAGATATGTATGGAACTGCAGCGCAAATAGACTATTTCCCTAAAGAATCTCGCTTAGAACTTCTCTCATTCCCCGAATCCTATGTCCTTTTTTATCATCAAAAACAGGATAGGAAAATTAAAGCAAAGACAGTTATCATCGAAAGAGATTCTCTCACCCATGAAGATTCTGTTCGCGGTGTTGGGAAAGTAGAGATTTCTATAGAAGAGAAAGATTTTTTAAACCTGTTTACCCACATAGAAAAATGCACGAACAACCTATATTAGAATGCAAAAATATCCAAAAAAGTTATTCGGATAAATCGGTTCTTCAAGGCCTTTCTTTATCTATAAAAAAAGGAGAAGTCATCGGTTTACTGGGTCCGAACGGCGCGGGCAAAACAACTTTTTTCCATATTACACTCGGGTTTTTACGCTGCGATGCAGGGACAATTCTTTTTGAAGGGACCGATATCACAGATCTCCCCACTTTTCAAAGGGCCCGTTTAGGGATGGGTTATCTTGCACAAGAACCCTCCATTTTTCGCTCTCTTACAGTAGAGGAAAACATCTTATGCATTCTAGAAACCACCTCGTTAAGTAAGAAAGAGCGTCTAGCACAGCTTGAAGCCTCTCTAGCAGAGTTTCACCTGACAGCAATTGCAAAGAAAAAAGCTCTACTCCTCTCTGGAGGAGAAAAACGGAGGCTTGAAATTGCACGTGTCTTGTGCACCCACCCCAAACTGCTCCTTTTAGATGAACCCTTTGCGAACATCGATCCTAAAACCATTTTCGATCTTAAGACAATTATTCGTCATCTTAAAGCAAAAAACATCTCTATCCTAATCACCGATCACAATGCTAAAGAGCTTTTCACCCTTGTCGATAAAAGTTTTCTCATCGCAAATGGCTCTATTCTAGCTTCCGGCTCCCCTGAAGATCTCTTGGAAAATCAAGAAGCCAAGCTTACCTATTTCGGTTCTAACTTTTATTCATAAATAAAGATTTATTTAGTAGTTGCAAAAAAAGAATTACTAACTAAAACTACATTGCTTGTAGATTAAAAATTACAATATTGGATCCATGAAATATTTTCTTTTTCTTATGGGAATGATTTCCCATCTTTGGGCTGAAGGCCTTCCTCTTTATTACTGGCGTAAACCTAATTTTCAAAACTTCGGAGACCATGTTTCTCTGCACATAGTAGAGAGGATTTTGGGGAAATCCGTTCAGGTATATTGTAAAGGCGAGGTGGCAGATAAACGTCTACTTGCAGTCGGATCTTTATTAGGAGCTGCCAGAGAAAATGATGTCCTCTGGGGTACAGGGATGAATGGAAAACTCAAACTCGAAAATTACCAGTTTACGAATTTAGATGTACGAGCGGTGCGCGGACCTCTCACTAGACAATTCCTCTCTGAGCATTTTCAGATTGAAGCACCTCAAATCTATGGCGATCCAGCCCTTCTATTTCCGTATCTCTTTCCAGAATTTAAACGAAGCGAGACC
>CAZBHP010000077.1:3471-7948 GCA_964491795.1 uncultured bacterium
GATAGATGTCTTAATTATTCCCCATTACTCTGAAGAAGCCCTTTTCCCAAAAACTTCTCACAATCACATTGTCTATCCCTCAGAGCCTTGGGACCACGTAATACGGACCATTTTAGACAGTCGTTTTGTCATATCAAGCTCACTGCATGGGGTTGTTATTGCAGAAGCCTATGGTATCCCTGCGCGCTACTTACGGGTGACCGAGCATGAGCCGATGCTTAAATACCAAGACTATTATCTAGGAACTAACCGTCCGAACTTTCGATATGCTACATCAGTTCTAGAAGCCCTACATATGCATGGAGAGCCTCCTTTTGAATGTGATCTTAAAACCCTCTACGATGCTTTTCCCCTTGATTTTTGGCCAGGAACACAAAAACGGGAAGTTGATTTTATAAACTGCATCCCCTTTGCCCCTTACGAATCTTCTCTTCCTCCTATTACCATCTATCCTGTTGACCCCTCTTCAAGTCCAGATGAAGAAGTAGAGCCTGTTGAAGCAGAACCGCCAATCTATGATCCATCAATTCCTGACCTTGAAGCACACCCACAAGAGTTTATTCTAGAGAGCAAAAGGATTATTCTCCCGGGCTATGAGTACGGATTTAATCCCTCTCTAGTCCGTTGGAAAGGCTCTCTTCTTTTGAGTTTTCGAATCAATGACAACAAAGCAGAACCAACAAAAAGAGTAGGTCTTGTCTGGCTCAATGACAATTACGATCCCATAGGCCCTGTAATGGTCCTAGACACCCCTTTTTCGCATTCCTATTTACTCTCTCTACAACAAGATCCACGCTTGATCACCATCGATGATCACCTCTACATTGTTTACAACAATATCATCGATAGCATTGTGAACAATAAAGCGATTAAACGGATGTTTGTCGCCGAGCTAGAATTTAACGGAAAAGATTTTGTCGTCAAAACGCAAGATTGTATTGCTGATTTTCCTGGGCATAATCCTAAACGGTGGGAAAAAAACTGGGTCCCGTTTGTATACGACGGAAAGCTTCTCCTCTCTTACAGCATTTTCCCCCACCTTACTTTTGAATTTCTCCATGGACAAAATGCTTGTGGACCTTTTGCTCGCAGTAACGCTTACTGCGATTGGAAATGGGGCGATGTCCGAGGAGGCTCTCAAGCACTTCCTTTCGGCGATCAATACCTTGCCTTTTTTCACTCCTCGCAACATTTCACCTCCGTCCAATCAGAGGGCAAACATATGCTCCACTATTTTATGGGAGCCTATACCTTCTCCAGTGAGCCCCCCTTTCGCATCACCTCTATTAGTCCAGAACCCATTGTCGGTAAGGATTTCTACAACGGCCCCACCTACAAGACCTGGAAGCCGCTACGTGTTGTCTTCCCCGGGGGCTTTGTCTTCGATGGCGATTATATCTGGATTGCCTACGGACGGCAAGACAACGAGATCTGGGTGACCAAGTTAGACAAAGAAGGTCTCCTCAACAGCCTAATCCCCGTCTCTGAGAAGAGCTAGATATCTATAGAATCAGAGAGAGAATAAGATTTTCTCTCTCTTTAAACTCTTTTCTAAAATGAGAGCTTACGCAGACCTTGGGCAATTTCTGGAGCGTTTACATTAGGAATCACAAAACACTTTCTGCCTTCAAAAAGAGTTTCATATGTCTTGATTTTCCCTTCAACTAGGCATCTTTGAACCTGTTCTAAATGGGGAGTGTCGTCAACGCTTGTTAAAGCATCTACATGGTAGCCAGGACGAGCAAAAGCTCTAAAAGGAGCCTTAAAAAATGCACTCAAAAACTGGGAATGAGAATTTCCAGGAACTTCTCTTGTATACCGTAATTTCCCTGTAACTTCGCTTACAACTCTTTCTTTAAATAACCTTACATCTCTTCTTGCCAATTGATGTAGGTGTCCTTCTAAAATGGGGCTCTCTTTAACGCTTAATGCAATATCATCTACACTCTCCTCATAACGAGCTGGCTCGTGAGGGAAATAGTAGAGAACCTCATCCTGTAAGTGATGTGTTCTGAACTGAGAAAGTAAGCCTTGCGCATGAAGAGCTCCACAAACAAAAATAACGCCCCCTTCTTGTGTAGCTTGAAGTCTCTGTAAATTTTGAAACATAGCTGCAATCCGACGATCTTCGTGCTTTTTGATAGAAGGAGTTCTACTTCCGAGAGAAACTGAAGTAATTGCACGAAGGCTTTCAGGGTCATCAATTCCTCTTATAGATATAGCAAGCTTCCCTGCACTTTCAAATATCTCTTTTAATATGTACGATGCTGGTAATTGTTTCATCTTTTCTGCGACTTCCATATATCTTCTGCTCGACACGTGTAACTGCATGAGCCTAGAAAGTTTGCTAAAACTCATTTCGCTTAATTCGGCGATAATCCCTGCCTGTCTTAACAACTGCTGCGCTTGGAGGTGTATACCGGAATCTTCTTCTAAGCCTTTGGTATGACTTTCAACAATTTCTGCGGTTGACCAGTTTTGATCAACTTCAAAGCATAAAGTTTCATACCCTTTTTTATATAAATCTGGTAGTAACTCTTGAACTGCAAGTTTAGGGATAGTATCCCAATGACGTTCAAAAATAATAACGACAGGCAACGAAGACATTTTCAACCTCTTTTTCTATTTAATTATCTTATGATTATACAAAGAAATTATAATTAAATTCCTCATAATAATTTAAAGATTGGTTAAAAGAGGCGAGCTATCAGGGCGGATAGGTAGCCGATAAGGCCACAGGCGGGGAAGGTGATAAGCCAGGCGCTAAAGATACGGCCGGTGATCCCCCAGCGGACAGCTGAGAGCCTTTTTGTGGCGCCGACACCCATAATCGCAGTGTTGATTGTGTGGGTAGTGCTAAGAGGAACCCCTAAATAGGAGGCAAGCTCAATGGTGGCACCCGCTGCCGTTTCCGCCGCAAACCCTTGAGGTGTATCGAGTTCTGTAATTCTAAAACCCATTGTTTTGAGGATACGCCACCCCCCAACAAGGGTCCCAAGCCCCATGACTAGGGCGCAAAGGATCATCACCCACAGAGGGACTACGAAACGGTCAATCTTACCCCCCATCAGAAGGGCAAGGGTAAAGATCCCCATAAATTTCTGGCCATCGTTAGAGCCGTGGCTAAAAGCCATAAGGGCAGAAGATGACATCTGTAAGTAATGGAAAGTCCTACGGACCCCCCGCGGAGGGAACTTATAAAAGATCCGATAAATTAGAGCCATCAGGATCAAACCTCCAATAAAGCCTAGAAGAGTTGAGAAAAAAAGACCGATAAAGATCTTTCTCCATCCTGACCAGACTAAAACACCCCATCCAGCCTGAGCAACCCCTGCTCCCCCAAGACCTGCCACCAATGCGTGTGTTTCACTTGTTGGAATTCCAAGGCGTGCTGTGATCGTACTCCAAATAATCACCGCCACCATACTGCAGGCAATTGTCTCTATATTGATAATACTTGGATTAACAATCTCTTTTCCAATTGTCTCTGCAACTGCTGTCCCAGAAAGGACCCCTAAAAAATTGAAGACCCCCGCCATAAGAACCGCTGCTAGAGGTGAAAGCACACGTGTAGAAATCACCGTGGCAATAGCATTAGGGGCATCGGTCCAGCCATTAGTAAGTTCAGCCACTAAGATAAGAAGGAGGACAAAATAGAATCCCCAAGAATCACCCATACTTAACGACGATTCCCCATAAGATATTCCCAATATCTTCGCATCGGTCTATTGCCATCTCTAAAGCATCATAGATCTCTTTCCATTTGATCACTTCGAAAGGGTCTTTAGCCTCATGAAAAAGAGCCCCAAGCGCATGTTCAAAAGCTCTATCTCCTTGGCTCTCTAAGGCGTTAATCTGTTTACAGCAGTCTATAATCTCTTGAGTATGTTTACTTTGGCTGAGTTTAAATATAGCCGTCACCACCAAAGCGACCGCCTTCTCTAAAACCACCATCATCTTCTTTACATCTTCGCGAACTTCTTGAATCTCAAAGAGCCTCATCCTCTCGCTAACCGCTTGAGCGATATCTGGCACATCATCAATTCTTTTTGCTAATAGGTGAATATCTTCCCGATCAAGCGGCGTCACAAACGTTTTATGGAGCTTATCCATAATCTCATGAACTAAATGATCGCACTCATGCTCTAAATCCTTAAGTGTCTGCAAAGAAGCATGCTCTGGATGCCAATCAAAAATCAGCTCATGAAACACCTTAACAGTCTCTTCAGCTTTCAACGCAAGCTTCTCTAACAGCCGATAAAAGCTTTGGTCTTTTGGTAAGAAGTTGAATTTCATATAGATATAACCTCCACTCTAGCTATAGCAAAAGACCCATTATCAACCTAGTAAATATACCGAACGTGTTTCAAAATCGGTAGTTTTGCGAAGCTGGCGCTCAAACTTTAGAGTAGGCGAAGCCGGTGCCAAAGTGAGCCCCTATTAACAATAGGGCGAGTTTTGGCAACTCTAAAGTTTG
>CAZBHP010000078.1:0-4668 GCA_964491795.1 uncultured bacterium
AACAGCTGGAAATGTTGCGGCTATTTCACCTGCTATCATCTCCTTTGTCTGTGGTTGCAAGGATCTAAAAGAATGGTTTATTAACCGTAACTTTGAAAACGCCGCAAAAGTTGCAAGACATGCACTAGATTTTTTTGCAAAACTAGCTGAGTGTGTCGTGGGACTTGGCGCTATGGGCGTTTTTGCTTTGTCTCATGTATTTACTTGTGTTTTAGGTGTGGTCCGCAATGGATTTGGTCTACTCATGGATGCTTTTGATTTAAAAGATGCTATCTTTGAGCTTACAAAAAATAAGGCCCCTCTAGGGCTTTCTTCCGAGACAATCGCTTTAAAAAGAAAGGCTGACTTGGTCCGCTTGGCAGAGGTGATTTCTGCGGTTGCTTTTCACGCAATTGCCCTTGTATCAGTATTTTTCACAGGTCCTGCGAGTTTACCACTTCTCTTAACTGTTGGGGCAATCTACACAGTTCTTAGTATTGCAAGTCATTGCCTGGGCTCAAAATACAAAGATGCGTGGCATAGAGACCGAATACCGTATGTAGAGCAAGTTCGCTAGAATTACTCTCGGATTGTAGAAAGCCGAATCTTGCAGATTCGGCTTTTTTGTTTTCTTATTTTACACCAAACCCATTTCAAAAATTAGCGTAATTTATCCTAATAAATTCTTTACTAT
Source organism: uncultured bacterium (assembly GCA_964491795.1). Classification (GTDB taxonomy): domain Bacteria; phylum Chlamydiota; class Chlamydiia; order Chlamydiales; family 2-12-FULL-49-11; genus JAFEGE01. The sequence goes on from CAZBHP010000078.1 coordinate 674, forward strand.
TAGCGCCTTCTTTTCGTTTACTTTAATGATATTTTAACATATTCTTTCCCCGTTTTTAATGTTTTTGGGGGTAAGATGGCAGTGGCGGCGGCAGCAGTAAATGGTCATGTAGCTCATCCTCTTACCTGGAGAAGAGAAATTGAACCTCCTGATGTCCTAGGGCAAGGGGGACTCTTCTATGCAATCGGCACTTATCGAGACCCTTCAGGAATTCTCAATTGTTTATCTACAGGAGTTAGAGCGTTTGGTCGCTCCTGGTCTTGGATTTCTCAACATTTAGATGCAGCTGGATCATCCTTATGTATTCCAGGGATTATCGCATCGGCGGCAACAGTACTTGGTTGTCTTGTAGAATTTAATTTTAGCAATCCACACTGTTATACTGAACTAATCGCAAATCTTGCGGATCTTACTGGAGCTGTGATTCAAACTGTAAAGTATGCCCTCTCATTTTTTGGGAAAGAGATTGCTTCTGCAGTTACTCACTTTGGAGCAGGATTAGAAATTGCCACTGCTTTATGGGCTGTTATCGATAATCTTCGGAGTCTGACGACTTATAAAGACTACGCGCTGCTGCCTTCTACCGGGTTATCTCCAATGGATAAGTTATTTAAAGATTGGTGGTGGAAAAATCTTTTTTCACTCGCCAAAAACACTCTCAGAATTACTGTGGCAGCTCTTGCTATAACAGGAGCTGTGGCTGTTCCTTGGGTCTGGTTTGCGCTTGCTATAGCGTATCTTGGAATAACTATTGCAGAACACTTTTTTCAAAGAAAAATGGAGTTAAACCCTACAGGAACTGCAGAGCTGCAACGTTTAATCCAATTACAAGAACAATTACAAGCACGTCAATTACAAGTACGTCAATTACAAGCACATCAAGTATAAAGGACAATTAGGAGGAATATATGGCTATGGCGATCGGAGTCGCAAAAGGATTTGAAGTTAACCTTGGAATAGTAACGGGACAGCAATACGTTGTAGCAGGTGCAAGAGCTCGTCCAAGAGGTCTAGGGGGTGCTGTAGAAGATCATTGCGCTCTACATTCTGTGATAGCAAAGCAACTTGGACCTTGCTTTGATTGGACAAGACACGTGGTAAGTTTCCTTGGAGGAAGTCTTAGTGGAAGTCTTGCTAAGGCAATCGCTGATGCGTCGAACGTTTTAGCTATCGCCCCTGCAATTCACTCCGCTGTAAAAATTGGCAATTTATGCGTTGAGTTTGTGAAAACACCATCTCGTGGGACAGCTTATAAAGTGGCCGTTGAAGCTTTAAAATTCTTTGCTAAAGTATCAGAATTTGCCTTGGGGATTGCGAAAGTCGGAGTCATTGGTCTTTCACAGTGTGGTCTTTTTGTGTGGGGTACCCTCAAGTCTGCCTTTAACGTTATTGTTGACCTGGTGATGGTAGATGAAGCGGTCAATGATTTAATAGACCGCAGCAAAGAGGCTTCACACTCAAGTGAAGACTATCAGCTCTTAAGAAGAGCACAGGTTGCTAATCTGATTAAACATGTTGCAGCGCTTGTGTTCCACGGCGTTGGTTTTGTCGCTGTATTCTGTTCTATACACGTTGTGGCGCCAATTTTCTTGATCACAGCTACCCTTTCGGTTGTAACAATGATTGTCCATAAGATTCTGCAGTCTCGGTATGAGGATGCTATGGGAAGAAGGGCTGCGGATGCGGTAAATGGGCTAAGAAATGAAGTTGTGGGGCTAAGGGCTCAAGTAGCACAAAGACCAGTTCTAGAGGTGGCTGGAGCTGCGGCAGCTGCTTAAAAAGAAAGCAATTAAAATCTTGAATAAAGGGGTAGCTTTTAGCTACCCTTTTTTGTTTTGGGAGGAAAACATGCAAGAAAAGCTCTGTAGGCGCGAGTGGTGGGTGATCTTTTTTCTTAGTAGTTTTATTTTTACAATGGGGGTGGTCGCTCAGGTAAAAAGAAGAAGTCTACAAGGGCTCATGCGGCACTACCAGAGCCTTGAGAGGGTGCGAAGCACTTCTTTTCCCTTAGAAAAGAAACATTTTATCAAGAGTTTGTAAGATAGTTGTTGTAGAAAAAAGCTTTCTTTTGCTATTCTCGCCCGCATGAGTTACGAAATAGGACACAAAAATAGTAACTCTGTCTTTACAGCTTGGCTCCTAGCTTCTAAATAGAACTAGAGCCATCCATAGTAAAGAGAAACTGCTATAGTTTAAGGAAATAGTATGTCTCTTACGTTAATCGGGAAAAAACGAGGTATGACTCGTTTATTCGACAAGAAAACTGGAAAAGTAACTCCTTGTACGGTCATTGAAATCGAACCCAACGTCGTTACTCAAATTAAAACTACACAAACAGACGGCTATACTGCATTACAGCTCGCTTCTATTCAGCTCACTTCCGCAGATAAAGGAAGAGCGACAAAGCCTATGCTTGGCGATTTTGCAGCGAAAAATATAGAGCCTCGTAAAGTGCGCCATGAAAGCCGCTTAGATGCTGTAGATGGGTACACGCTTGGTCAAGAAATAGCAGTAGATCTTTTTAAAGAAGGCGATTTTGTTGACGTGCGCGGAAATAGAAAAGGTCGTGGTTACCAAGGGGTAATCAAAAGATTTAACAAAAGCCGTATCGTCAAATCGCATGGTGCGGGTGTAGTTGTTCGTCACATAGGTTCGATTGGTTGCATAAGAGGCCATGGACGTGTGCAAAAGAATAAAAAGATGGCGGGTCACATGGGGCCAGAGCTTTTCTGCACAGAGCGCCTACAAGTAATGGGTGTGAACGCAGAAAAAAATGCTCTTCTCGTAAAAGGGGCAGTTCCCGGAGCGAGAGATGGCTTAGTGTATATCAGAGGATCCATAAAAGGATAAGGCATCATGGGTAGTGTGAAGTGTAAAAAATATGATTTGAAAGGTGCGGACTTAGGTGTCATCGAACTTTCTTATGAAAACTCTGAGGCAGTAAACTCTCAGTTAATTAAAGATTACATTGTAGCTTTGCGTGCTAATGCAAGACAGTGGTCTGCTAAAGTAAAAGGAAGAAGCGAGAATAACCACTCTGGGAAAAAGCCCCACGCTCAGAAGGGAACAGGAAAAGCTCGTCAAGGGTTTTTGGGTTCTCCTCAGTATAAAGGCGGTGGAAGAGTGCATGGTCCTCGTCCTAAATTTGACCAAGAAGTGAAAGTAAACCGTAAAGCTAAAAGAGCGGTTATTCGACACCTTCTTATCGAAAAAATGGAGCAAGGTAACATTGTTTTTCTCCAAGATGAATTTGCAAAAACACTTCCAGCTCCAAAGACAAAAGAAGTTCATGGACTTTTGAAAGTTCTTGGATGTGAAGGGAAAAGAGTTGCTTGCTACGGATCTCTTGAAAAAGACTGGGATGCTTTTGTGAGAAGCATACGTAATATCCCTAAGACCTCTTGCAATTTAGTTACCAACATCAATGGATATGATATTTTAGTGAACGGTAAAATCATTGTTATGGATTCAGCAAAAGAGCAGCTCGAAGCTGTCCTAAGAGGTTAATATGAGAAGAGAAAAAAATGTCTTAGAGGCACTTCACGTAACAGAAAAATCTCATGTTTTAGGTGCTCTCGTAGATTCAGAAAGTAACCCATGTGTAAAAAAGTGTAAGACTGCAAAGTATGTTTTCCGTGTAGCGACAGATGCTAACAAAGAAGAGATCAGAAAAGCTGTAGAATCGACATATAAAGAACAGAACGTAAAAGTGCTTAAAGTAAACACAATTACTCTCCCTCGCAAAGCAAAACGAGCCAGAGGAAGAATGCCTTCAGGTGTTACAAGAGTAATTAAAAAAGCGGTTGTAACTCTTCGCGTAGGCGATAAACTTGAGTTAGGAGCATAGCGATGACAAAAGAATATAGACCTACGACTCCAGGAAGAAGACAATTAATTCTCCCTAGTACAGCAGCTCTAACAAAGCCTACAACAAATAAGCCGCATAAGCCTTTCCTTTCTAAACAAAAAAGATCAAGCGGAAGAAATAACCAAGG
>CAZBHP010000078.1:4678-7866 GCA_964491795.1 uncultured bacterium
CTCTACAGCAAGAGGTGGAGGACATAAAAGACGCTACCGTCAGATCGATTTCAAACGGATGAAAGACGATATTCCAGCGAAAATTTTATCTATCGAATATGATCCTAACCGTACAGCGCACATCGCTCTGATTGCTTATAACGACGGAGAGAAAAGATACATCCTCGCACACAAAGGTGCTGCTGTAGGAGATGTCGTTTACTCTGGACCGAACGCTCCGTTACGTAATGGAAACACTCTTCCTATGATGAACATGCCAATTGGTGCATTGTTACATAATATCGAGATGACTCCGGGTCGTGGAGGGCAACTTATCCGTTCTGCTGGGCTCTCAGCTCAGTTAATGGCTAGAAGTGCCGGTTATGTCACTTTGAAAATGCCTTCAGGTGAAGTTAGAATGATTCGTGAAACTTGCAGAGCCACACTTGGTGAAGTGTCCAATGAAGAGTATAACCTTAGCGTTATAGGAAAAGCTGGACGTGCACGTTGGCTTGGTTGGAAACCTAAGTCTCGCGGTGTTGTAACAAACCCGGTTGACGGAACTATGGGTGGAGGAGAAGGTAAGCACAAAGGCCACGTTCCTCGTTCTCGTACAGGTGTTCCATCGAAAGGATTTAAGACACGTTGGAAGAAGAAGAGCACAAGATTAATCGTTAAAGACAGAAGAAAATAGAGGTACTATAAATGCCAAGATCACTCAGAAAAGGTCCTTTTGTAGATCCATCGCTCATGAGAAAGGTTGAAAAGGCGAAACGAGAAAACTCAAGACTGCCGATTAAAACCTGGTCCAGAAGATCGATGATCGTTCCTGACATGGTGGGCGTAAGTTTTGAAGTACACAATGGAAAAAAGTTTATTCCTGTTGTTGTTAGTGAGAATATGGTAGGGCACAAGCTCGGTGAATTTTCGCCAACAAGAACATACAGAAAACCTGGATCCGTTAAAAAACCGGCAGCAGCATAAGGACGATAGTTTATGGTAGTAGCATTTGCAAAAACAAGATTTGCCCGCGTAGTTCCAAGGAAAGCGCGTCTGGTTGCAGACATGATTCGTGGAAAAACAGCACTAGAAGCCATGCTTCAACTTAGTGTAGCAGAGCCAAAAGGTGCACAATTTTTGAAAAAGACTCTTGCTAGCGCTATTGCGAATGCGGAGAACAATAAAGACGCTAAGAGAGAAGATCTTTATATCAGTGAAGTGAAAGTAGACGAAGGCGTCTATTATAAGAGATCCTGGTCTCGCAACAAAGGAAGAAGAGCGCTGATTTTGCGAAGAACTAGTCATTTTACGGTAGCGCTTGATGCACTCTCTAATAAGGAGAAGAAAAAGTAGTATGGGTCAAAAAACAAATCCCTTCGGGTTTCGTCTCGCAGTACGTAAAAATTGGAAATCGATCTGGTACGCACCGAAGAAAGAATTCGGCGATCTTCTTCTCGAAGATATAAAAGTCCGTAAAGTGTTAAAAAGCAAGTCCTGTTGCCAGGGAGCTTCTAAGTTTAGCGTCAAAAGAATGGGCGATAAAATTGAAGTTACTATCCACACAGCAAGACCTGGTCTTGTGATTGGAAAAAAAGGTGCAGAGATCGACGTTTTAAAGAAAGAGCTAAAAGAGCTTACCGGTAAAGAAGTTTGGATCGAAGTAGAGGAAGTGAAGCGTCCTGACTTAAATGCTACGCTTGTAGCTGAAGGGATTGCTCTTCAACTAGAAAGAAGAGCTGCTTTTAGAAAAGTGCTTAAAAAATCGATTCAAAGTGCAATGGATGCAGGAGCGCTAGGAATTAAAGTGCAGTGTTCAGGCCGTATTGGAGGCGCTGAGATTGCGCGTAGAGAGTGGTATAAAGAGGGGAAAATTCCTCTACAGAATTTGAGATACGACATTGATTACGGTGTTGCACGTGCGGAAACAACATATGGTTCTTTGGGGATCAAAGTTTGGATTACACTTGGTGAATTTGCTGAACATCCAAAAGCAGCCCCACAAGCGACTACAACGCAACCAGTACCGGCCGTAGGTTAAGGAGAAGAGAATTATGGTTTTGACACCTAAGCGTACTAAGTTTCGCAAAGCGCAAAAAGGATGCCAATCAGGCCTCAGTAAAAGGGGGAATTTTGTCACCTTTGGCGATTTTGGAATGCAAGTTTTAGAAAGAGGAACGATTAAAGGCGCGCAGTTGGAAGCAGCTCGTGTTGCGATCAACCGTTACTTCAGCAGAAAAGGTAAAGTGTGGATTCGCGTTTTTCCAGATAAACCGATCACAAAAAAACCTGCGGAAACAAGAATGGGTAAAGGGAAAGGAGCTGTCGATCATTACGCAGCGGTTGTAAGACCTGGAAGAATCCTTTTCGAAGTTGGGGGAGTTTCTAAAGACCAAGCGCAAAGAGCTCTCTCTTTAGCTGCTGGGAAACTTGCTCTTAGCACAAGATTTGTACAGCGTTTAGAAACGGTAAATGGATAGGTTAGTCTATGGAATGGGAAAAAATGAAAGAGATGAGCGCGGAGCAATTAGAGAATCAGATCCGCGACTGGAGAAAAGAAAGATTCCTGCTTCAAGTAGAAGCTAGCCGGCAGAAGAAAATGGATAAGCCACACCATTTTCAGGGGATTAGAAAACAGATCGCCCGCGCCTATACACTAATTAGACAAAAGAAAGCATCGTAAGGTAAGGGAAAATGCACGAGAGAAAAACATTTGAGGGAGTAGTAAGCTCCAACAAAATGAAAAATACTGTAGTTGTAAAAGTAACCACTACAAAACGGCATCCCAAATATGGAAAAGTGCTCTCCACAACCAAGAAGTATTATGCCCATACAGAAGCAGATACACTAAATGTGGGAGATAAGGTGACTATTGTAGAGACAAGGCCTCTTTCCAAATTGAAGAGATGGCGAGTAACTTAAGGACTGAACAGATGATCCAACAAGAAACAAACTTAGAAGTTGCGGACAATACAGGTGCAAAGCGAGTGCGTTGCATTAAAGTATTAGGCGGATCTAGAAGACGCTATGCTTCGATTGGAGATATTATTGTATGTAGCGTACAAGAATCTATCCCTAAAGCGACAGTGAAAAAAGGTGACGTTGTTAAAGCGGTTATTGTTCGTACAAAAAAATCGATCAAAAGAGATGATGGCTCTTATTTAAAGTTTTATATAAATGCAATCTATTTAGGAACATCTTCTCAGGTAACG
>CAZBHP010000079.1:0-5125 GCA_964491795.1 uncultured bacterium
GAGTTAATTTTGTCCCTGCAACGAAGTGGAAGGGACAACCCAAGGCGAGATATCGAACCGAGATGAAAAGAACTCCCGAAACGGGAGAATTCTTTTGCGATTTAAGGATTCTTTGATTAATTGGTCGCTTCGCTCTATCGCTCCGCCCAATGGTGGGTGTGGGAGGGCCAAGCGGAGCAGCCCTTCCACAAAATACAGCTCTCTTTTACTCTATCTCTTGTTAGACGATAAATACCTTATAAAATCTTATAAACTAGAGGAACTCTCTTTTGGCTCGTACTTGGGATAGTCGGGATACCACATAAGAGAGTTAAGGAAGGGCTCTAGCGTGGAAGGGAGTTTACCATGAACGCACCCTTCTTCTTTAGCTACTAAAAGAATCTTCTCTGCTAAAAACTTAGTAGTTTCTCTTAACTCTTCCAACGGAGGGAAAAGATTATGGTTAGCTCTTTCACTCAACTCCTCTGCAGCTGCTAAAAACATCTTTTCTGTGATCTTTGCAAGAAAACCACTGGCAGCCGCAAGACCAAATGCTGGAAAAATATAAACGTTATTACATTGTGGGATCTGTTTTTTTATTTTTTTATGTATAAAAGGTGGAAAAGGACTCCCAGTTGCTACAAGAGCCCCTCCCTTACTCCACTTTAAAAGATCGTGAGGATGTGCTTCACTTTTCTCATTAGGATTAGAAAGGGGGAAAATAATTGGATGGCTTGTGTTCTTTAAGAGAAGACGGACAGCCTTTTTATCAAAGGCTCCTTTATGAGCAGAAACCCCTATCAATGTTGTAATATGAGCTTTTTTAATAGTTTCATACAGATTGATGATCCCTTTCTTCTTTTTCCACTCTTTAATTATATGCCCTTTTTTTGCGAAAAGAAGCTGCTCAGGTGAGAGATGAGTTTGCTCATCATGAAGAAGACCTAAGAGATCAAAAAGATAGATTCGGTCCAGAGCCTCTTCTTCAGTAAGCCCAAGGTGCTCTAAATAGCTTTTAATGATTCGCGCAATCCCCATTCCTGCAGAACCTGCACCATAAATAAGAATTTTCTCGCGATCCAGTCTCGAATGTTTTTTCTTTGTGGCAGAAAGAATACCGGCAAGAGTAGAAGCAGCGGTCCCTTGTATATCATCATTAAAAGATAAAAGTGTATGTTGATATCTATCTAGTAGGGGTTGCGCATGCTCTTTTGCAAAATCTTCCCATTGAAGAAGAGCTTTGGGATAGATTTTTTTTATGGTCTGAACAAAAATATCTACAAACTCATCATATTCTCTACCACTTACCCGTCTTGTCTTTCTGCCCAGGTAGAGAGGATCTCGAAGGAGGTTTTCATTATCAGTTCCAACATCTAGAAACACCGGAAGAGTTTTAGAAGGGGGAATCCCTCCAAAAAGGGAGTAAAGAGCAAGTTTGCCGACAGGTATTGCCATACCTCCGATCCCTACATCACCTAAACCGAGGATTCTTCCTCCATCTGTGACCACAATCACTTCTATATCTTCCCTTTTTGTCCTGTGAAGGATGGCTTCTATCTCATCTTTCATATCAATAGAGAGAAAAAGCCCGTGACTTTGCTGATATTGGACGCTGTAATCAATAGAAATTGCACCCACGGTCGGGGTGTAGATATAAGGAAGCATCTCTTCTACATGCTTAAGGACTAGGCGATAAAAAAGGGTGGCATTGCGGTTTTGCAAATCACTTAGAAAAACATACTTTTCGATATCACTTTTTTTCTCAGAGAAATTGCGATACCGTCTCTCTAACTGCTCTTCAATACTAGAGACGTGGGAGGGAAGAAGACCTGTTAGGTGAAAATCTTCCCTCTCTTCAAGGGTAAAAGCTGTCCCCTTATTGAGATGGGGATCCCACAGAAGTTCTACCCCCTGTGAGGTAATCTTTTTTTTCCCTTTTTTCATTACCCTCGAATAAATCTCATTTCGTAATCACTTGCCAATTTGTTAAATTGGTATTCGAAAAGAGCTGCTTCTCCTGCAGGTGGAGCTTCCAAAAAGACATCGAGAGTATCTCCTATGTAAACAGGAAGTTTTTCGCGATCAAAAGAGAAGTGTAGTTGCAATTTAGCGCCCCCCTCCCCTTTCTGCAGTTTTGGTTCGATACTATCAAAGCTTAATAAAAACCGGATACCGGTGTTTTCTCTATGAACCGCAATAGCACGCATTCCCGTTTTTGGAGAAATGCGGTAGGCATCTTTAGAATCGATATAAACTTCTAAAGAGCGTTTACTATCATCACCGACCAATATTCCCTGGTCTAAAGAGAGGCGATCACCTACTTTAAATGGCAACTCTAAGACAGTTCCATCTGTAGGAGCAACTACCGCTAAAGCAGCGATTCTCTCTTCTACTCGTAAAAGAGCTGCAGCTTTTTCTTGAACTTCTGCGTGGGCTATTTGTAACTCATAAGGAGAGCCGCCCTCTTTCATCTTCTCATATTCAAGAGAGATCCTTTCGCAGATAAGACTTGCTGTTTTGTATTTTGCCTCTTCTTCCTCTATTTCTTTAAGACTTACAATATTATCTTCTAAAAGAGCTCGGAACTCTTTACATTTTTGCTGAGCTTGATCTTTGTGGTGTTGTGCACTGGCAAGCTCTTTTTCTTTAATGCGTAAATCGCAAAGAAGGGCGCCCATTTCTAAACGTTTTTGAGCTGCTTCTGCCTTGGCAAGAAGAGCTTTTTTCTCCTCTCTCTCTTGTAAATGTCGACTTGCATCCAATCTAAAGAGAAGATCTCCTTTTCTCACATAAGAACCAAGACCCACATACACTTCTTTCACAATGCCAGCTTCAGGGGTAAGAACCACTTCTGCGTTGCGCGCAGGAGAGACTGCTCCAATTCCTGTCACATAATGAGCAAAAGGTGGAGTCATCATTCTCTGAATGCCTTCTTCTTCTGCGGTAAACCCTATAATTTTGCTAGGATGAGATTCACTTTTTCTTTGGTGAATTTCATTATAACAATGTAGCGCTACAAAAAGAACGCAAGCCTGGGCAGCAATTGCGCTCATCACAAGAATTTGTTTTGTCTTCACACCTCTCTCCCGGATAAGATCTCTAAAATTTTGGACCATAGAAAGAAAAAAGTTATTTATCAATTATTTTTTTCTTACGGAGGTAAAGACGTGGAATCTAAGTTTTGGTGGGGGCTTGAGGCCAATTGAGATGTTGCCGCTCGATTTCTCCGTGATAAAATTTAAAGAGAAAAAGAACTGCAAAAGTCCAAAGAACAAAAATAGCTACAACTCCCCAGGAAAGGAGTGTAGTTAAGGGAAGCCAAACAAAAGTTTGCAGAAGAATAATCAAGAGAGAGGCGCAAGCTTTGGAGCTTCGATAGGCAAAGACATCGATGATTGCTTTGGCTTTAAATTTCTCTTCGACTTTAAGAGGAATGTAGAGCATCTCCTTGATGATTCCAAAAATCGAATAATCGAGAGCCTTGATACTACTAAAAGAAAAGCACATCGTTTTAAAATTAGGCCAAATAATGAATCCGAGCATGTTCATCCCTAAAAAAATGGGGACAAAGAGGTGACTTGCACGAAGGCCGATCAAATGAACCAGGATAAAGCTTCCTATAAACTGTAAAAAGACATTTATTGTGTTCACCATTCCAAAAAACCTGCCTAAAAATTGAGTGCGCAAATCTTGCACAGCAAATTCTTGCTCTAGAAGAGTCGAAAACTGAAAGTCTAAAATGGTGGAAGAGACCTGCATAGCCACTACGATAAGGAGGATGAATTTAAGAAAAGATGATTGCCGAATCAGTTTCAATCCTCCCAGAATATCTGTAGAGTCTTTGCTGAGTGTCGAAATATCTTGGCTCGATGTGATCTTTTCCCGGACTTTTAAAGCTAGACGATAACAAGCCCAGATGAAGAAATAAAAAGGGATCGTAATTAAAAGGAGTTTTTCGCTACCAAGACGAACTGCTAAAAATCCTGGAACAAGACTTCCTACGACAGAGCCAATACCCCCCATTCCGAAAAAGATGCCATAGAGATATTTTGCTCGTTTCAGGTTTATAGTAGCATGAATGACCGACCAAAGTTGCTGAAACATCAAAATAATAAAAATGTCTTTCCAGAGATAAAGTAAAAAAGGGAGAAGATGGAAGCTGTGTAAATAAAAAGCAGAAAATGCATTTATCCCCGTGGCAACCAGTATTGAAAGCCCCAGCATTCGAACGCACCCAAGGCGTGGGAGAAATTTATTGTAAAAGGAGACAATAATAAAATTTAAAGGAACAGAAGTAAGCCAGGCAAGGGGGAAAAGTTTTACTGTGTAGGCCGAAAGGAAAACAGAATTGGCCGTTGCCCGAGTGATCGAAGCTTCGCCTGTTATGGCGAAGTTACAAAGCATGATATAGAGGATAAATAGCTTTTCGAAGCGGCTATAGCTTGCATATTCCCTCTGCAGATTTATGAGAAAATTTCGAACCATTATTTACTATTTTAGACACCTCGGGAGCCATCTCCTGAAATGTATAAACCCAGCACCTCTCTACATCAGGAATAAAGACTTCGGCAACTTCCCCAGCCTCAGCTACTATATCATTTTTCATCAATATGGGAAAGGACAAGGAAAACCCTTTTTTTGCAGAGAGCCCTTTTTCAAGGAAAATCTTACCATCGTCTTCAGGGAATTTCTCTTTTAGAACAGCAAACCCTTGATGATTAACCGGATAAACTTTAACCCTTTCTTTTTGTTCGAAAATAGCCATAGCGTGATTGTGATTAGGATCTTCGGGGTTAAAAAGTGCTTGGTAAGCCTTAGAGAGCAAAGTAAAATCATTTGTACGAAGGTAATTGTCTACACTCTCGATTGCCCGGGTTTCAGTGATATAACTTTTTACCATCTCTTTCATGTGAAAAGAATAAGCTTTCACATTTGAGTTTTGATAGAGTCTTTTGTGCATAAAATAGCGTGCTAGAAAAAGGGCATAGCAAGTTTCCAAACCATCTTCTTCTAGACCTAAGACAATTTGGTTTTTATAAGGGAGAAGCCGAATAGAGTGTATAAGTTGTTGATAGTCGATGTGTCCGTAAGAAAGGCCTGTATAATGACTATCTCTTAAAAGGTAATCGATCCGATCACCGCCAAA
>CAZBHP010000079.1:5135-7730 GCA_964491795.1 uncultured bacterium
CCAGTTAACATCTGGGTCACCACTAACTCCCAGGGAGTATAGGCTTCATCACAACACTGTTTTCCCAAAGCGATTTTTACGACATCATGGACATTTAGTCTTTCACTTTCCCAAATAGGTTGTAAAAAAGGGCTTTCAATAATCTTTTTTGTCCACTCTTCGTGCCCATGCTCACCTAAAATCTCTTCTTCTGCCAAATGAGAAAAGGGAAGATGCCCTACATCGTGTAATAAACTAGCAGCTCTAAGAACGCGTCTCCAATACTGAACTTTTTCTGCATCGATTTCTGGGAAAAAAGTTTGGAGAGTTTTTCTCTCCATAATTCTATCATAAAGCTTGCTGGCTGCATGCATGGTGCCGATGGAGTGTTCTGCCCGGGTATGAGTGCCCCCTCCGTAGACAAAGGATGCGGCCGCAATTTGGTGAATCCCTTTAAGTCTTTGGAAAGGGATTGTTTTTAAGATTTTTTCTCCGAGATCATCTAATTCTATAAAACCAAATAGTGGATCGAAAATTTTCATTAAGCCTCATAAAGTAATATTATTCGGAAAAGGAGCTAAGCGATCCCCTATGGGTTCGCCCTGATGATCGTCTAAAAGGAGGTCATTACACTATAGCGTAAATCCAGTTTTTTAAAAAAGGGATGTGTGCTACGGTGAAATTTATGCGAACCATTATTTTTTCTTTGTTGCTATCTAAGAGACGTAAGATCGTATTTTCGTCTCTCTTTGTAGCCCTCTCTATTTTTTTTCTTTTAGAAACTTCAGTTCATGTTCAGGAAATTCTAAACAATAAGCTGTCGTGGATTACCAAAATGCCTGAAGTAGACCTTTGGGTTGTAGATCCTAAAACCGAATCTCTTTTTTCCTCGCCTCTTATTTCTCGCGAAGCCGTCTTAAAAGTACGCATGCTGCCTGAAGTGCGTAGTGCTTCTCCTTTGTTTGTGGGGGCGCTCCACATGAAAGATGGCGATAAAGCCCTCCATTTAGGAATCGATGAGACAACACTTTTAGGAGCGCCATTAGAGCTTGCTAAAGAAAAAGACAAAAGAGGCTTACTCGAAAAAGGTTTTTTTCTTAAGGCAAAAGAGAAGTTTCTCTATACCAGTTATCGTCAAGCTACAGAACAGCACCCCGAAATAAAGAAAGGCTCCCCTTTTATTCTAATTAAATTAGAAGAAGGAAAAAGCACCTCTGTTGCTATCCAAAAAATTGAAGAATTAACTCAATGCAACGTTTATTCAAAAAAGGCATTTGCCCACCTCATTTTTCGCTCTCTTTTTGAACAACAACAATTTCCAACCTCCTTCTTTTCCTTCATCATCCTTCTTTCTTCCCTTATCCTCTTTCTTGCCATCTTTTTCTTTTTGGATGCCTTCTCTTCCGAATGCGCCCTTTTACAAACGCTAGGAGCCTCTTTCTCAACCCTCCTTTTAAGCTTTATTGCGATTACCTTAATTCCCACTGTATGCGGCTACTTTCTTGGTTTGGTTTCGTTTGGGATAAAATTCATCTTCTCTCCGTCTTCTGTTTTTCCAAACAGTTTAGTATTAGCTCTTTCTCTGCTTTTTTCTCTTTTACTTGCAAACGGTATAGCTATCAGCCGAGCTTTAAAAGCTCAAAGAAGGTCTCTATGATCATTTGTCAAAATTTATTTAAAACCTTCAAACATGGTGATACTCAAGCACTTGCTGTAGACGATTTATCCTTAGAAGTTGAAGAAGGAGAAGTTGTTATTATTTCAGGGCCACCAAGTTCTGGCAAAACAACTCTTCTCTCTATGCTAGCTGGCTTTGTTCATCCGGATGAAGGATCTATTCATATTTTAGGGAAAGAGATCACTAAGTTATCGCCAGAAGAGATGCGCTCTTTTCGCCAAGAAAACCTGGGCATTCATTTACAGACGATCTCTCTTTTTTCTTCTTTAAGTGTTTTAGACAACATTCTCATCCCTCTCCATCTGACAAAAATAAGCAAAAAAGCAAGACTTCCCAGAGCCTTTTCTGTTTTAGAACAGATGGGGCTTATGTCTAAAAAAGACAAACTCATAAGAGAACTCTCTCAAGGGGAAAGAAGCTTAGTTTTACTTGCAAGAGCTCTTGTCTTAGAACCTAAAGTTCTTATTCTTGATGAGCCTACCCTACTTTTAGACCACTCTACAAGCGTTAAAATCATGACGTTTTTACGAGAACGGGCTCTAGATCATCAAACAATCGTAATTGCCGCTATAGGAGATACTCGACTCTACCCATTCGCCAACCGTTTAGTTCGGGTAAAACAAGGGCAAATTGCTGATATCACGGGAGAAGTGGTAAAAGAGATCCCACCACCGCCTTATTTAAGAATATAAATAAAAAAGCCTGCCAAAAATCCCTCTTTTAAAAGAGAGATTTATTGGACAGGCTAATTCAAGTCCTAAACTACAGATAGTTTAGACTGGAGTTACGTCAGTTGCTTCTGGACCTTTGCGTCCGTTGCCTTCTACGTACTCAACTGTTCTTCCTTCACGTAGGTTTTTTGGATCACCGTTTACGTTGCTTGTATGCACGAAAAGGTCTTTTCCACCTTTATCAGGTGTGATGAATCCGAAACCTTT
>CAZBHP010000080.1:0-7576 GCA_964491795.1 uncultured bacterium
AGTTGAAGATAAAGATATATGAACTCATTATAAAGTTAGGAAATTGAAAATGGAAGTCAAAGAAGTTAAAGAGACCTGGACCGAGTTCTTGGAGTGCATCGAAAAGAAATGCAGCCCGATTGAATTCCAAAACTGGATTGCCCCGATCAAGGTAAGAGAGTGCACAGAGTTTCAAGTAACCCTCGAAGTGCCGAACATTTTCGTCCAAGAATATCTTGTCGATAACTATAAAAGAGAGCTCACCTCTTTTCTCCCCACTGACGACAAAGGTGAGCCAAATATCCTCTTTATTATCCGTGAAGAGAGAAGAGAAAAACCAAAAGCAGCCCCACAAGTAGAGAAAGAGCTGACAGTTGTCAGCGAGCCCAAGTATCTCCTTCGTCTAAACCACAATTACACCTTCTCCCACTTTATTGAAGGCCCTTCTAACCAGTTTGTAAAGTCTGCTGCCTTCGGAGTTGCTAACCGCCCAGGAAAAACCTACAACCCACTTTTTATCCATGGCGGTGTTGGTCTTGGGAAGACGCACCTGCTCCATAGTATTGGCCACTATGTGAAAGAAAACCATAAGAAGCTTAAGATACAGTGCATCACCACCGAGCAATTTATTAACGATCTCGTTGACAGCTTGCGCAATAAGTCTGTCGATCAAATGAAGCGCTTCTACCGCTCGTTAGATGTGCTTCTTGTCGATGATATCCAGTTTTTGCAAAGTCGCTTGAACTTTGAAGAAGAATTTTGTAGCACTTTTGAGAGCCTTATCAACCAGAATAAACAGATTGTAATCACAAGCGATAAACCACCAAGCCAATTGCGCCTCTCTGAGCGTTTGATTGCCCGTATGGAATGGGGCCTTGTGGCCAATATTGGTATCCCCGATTTAGAGACTAGAGTCGCGATCCTGCAATATAAGGCTGAGAAAAGAGGGCTCTCTATCCCCAATAAAGTCGCTTTCTTTATTGCCGAGCATATTTTTAATAACGTCCGTCAGCTCGAAGGCGCGATTAACCGCCTGAGCGCTTATGTTGGCATGATGCAGGAAGAGGTGACCCAAGAAGTTGTAGAAGAGACTTTAAGTGAGCTTTTCCAATATGTCCCTCAAAAGAAAGTAACCGTGGAGAGCATCTTGAAAAGCGTCGGCGCTATGTTTAACGTCCGCGTACAAGATCTACGAGGCACTTCTAGAACGAAAGAGATCGCTTTCCCGCGTCAAGTCGCGATGTATCTTGCAAAAGAGCTCATTAATGAGTCTCTCATGAAACTGGCCTCCTCATTTGGAGGTAAAACCCACTCTACCCTCATTCACTCGTGGAATAAAATCCGCAAACAGCTGGAGAGCGATGAAATGCTTCGCCGCCAAATCCAGATGACCAAACAAAACCTAGAAGCATAGAAGGATAATAATCATGCCTGTTAGTTTGCCCGTATTACCAGTTTTACTATATACGGATCATTTTTACACAGCAACTGAAGCGGACGAAGAATTTGCCCCCTACGTGGAAAATGCTTGCTGGGCACTGCAAAATAACGTAAAAGCCTTGAAGCCTCAAGATCTCATTGATCCTCATTTAGAAGCAGGAGTAGAGGCGATCTATACGGCTATAAAAGCAAAAGGGCTAGAGGTTGAATATATACCTCCTTCTGCGGATTTCTTAGATAAGTGGAGAGCTCATATAATTACGCTTGTTCACTCATCGTCTCCACACAGCGCAATCTGATAGGCATGAGTCCCGATAAAGGGCTCGTAGGTTAGAGGGAGATCCCCTTTTTTAGAAAGATAGAGGACCTGTAAAGGGGCCTCTTTTTTTTTGTTGAGAGGGAGAAACTTTTGAAACTCTTTTCTTACCTCTTCTAGCCCCTCTTCTACGACAATCTTATGTGGATGGGGAAACGAAGATCGATACCACTGCACAAAAATGAAAGCTGCGAGAGTTTTTGCAAAGCGTGAAAGATCTCTATGTAAGGCTAACACAGGTGAGGTACGGGCAAAGCAGATAGCACTGTTGCGAAAAAAAGGAGGGTCTTTTTTGCAATACTCACAACGTGGCGTTTCTTGTAGGCGAAAGCACCGTCTACATCTCCCCTCAATTTCTATTAAAGAGGCGTGCTCTAAGCAAGAGGTGCATAAAAGAGTGCCTGGAGTCTCTTCTCGTCTGCAGTAGAGACAAAATGAAGGGAAAATAAAGCGAGACAGGGCAGAAATCAAAACGTAGAAGTTATCTTAAGGCGACTTTGGGCTGACTCAATGTGCCTCGGATAGAGAGGGTAAAAGGTTGGGTGATTTTAAATAGGACAAACTGTTTCATCCGGATGTCCATATGGATGTTGCCGTGGAAGTCAACGTAAGACTCAGAGCGGTTATGGAAGTAAAAATTAGAGCGTTTCCCTTCGCTGAAGCTGTTTTTTAAGCGAGAGAAAACAAGTTTACTATCTTTAATATTGATATCCATCTCCCCCTGAATAGGAACGAGAAGGGCCATATCTAATCCAAGTCTACTGAGGATCTCCAAAGGCAGATCTAAAAGAATCAGCCCCTCTTTAAAGGTGTTCACAAAAGAGAGATGTCCTTTTCCAGAGAAAGTGCGTGGTGAGGCAAGCTCTCCTTTGATATCTTGCAAGACGAAGGATTTAACACGGAAGGGGCGTATTTTGTGCGGGGTGTTGTCTCCCCTCTTTTTTAAAATAGAGGGGCGCAGGTCAACCACTTTGACTTCTGGAACTTCTAAAGTCCACCCTTTCCCTTCTATATTTTTTGTCACAAGCGAGGGGATTGATACGTTCACAGCGCTATCGCTAATTTCTAATTTATCTACAGAACAGCGCCCTTTTCCAAAACGGATCTCTGCAAAGAAAGTTTTTAAAAGAGCCCCTAAAAAATCAAAATCTTTTCCTTGTAAAAACCCTTCAAAAGAGATCTCTGACAAATCTTGTTTAGGGATAGCAAGCTCTCCTTTTAATTCGAACCCCTTTTTGAGCTGCACATCTTTCACAAAATTTTGCATCTCTACACTTAATACCGAACTAAGTTTTTCCATATCAAGGCGCATAGTTGCAAGAAACGTGAGTGGCGCATTCTCTTGAGCCGCAGGAAGAGGGAGGAAGTTATAGTCACAGCCGAATATGCTCCCTTCCCACTTTTGTATCGAAAAGTCTTCGCGAGTGATCCCTTTAGACTCTAAGAAGACCGCTTCTTTCCCTTTTTGTAACTCCCCTTTTACAATCGGGAAAGCTTTAATCGTCATCGCAAAGTCGTTATACGGAAGAGCGTTGATAGAGATCCCAAACTCTTGCCCGAGAAAGTAGGTGTCTACATAGAAATCGAGATGTTTTTCATCGTAGGCAAAGGTGCAATCCTCAACTTTAAAAGTCTTTCCCTGCCATCCATAAAGCCCTTTTTCTAAAGCGCCTGAGATTTTGAATTTCCCTTCATCTCTTGTAAAGTCTAAGAGGAAAACGGTATCTCCTTCTGCCCGTATGGGAAGATTCTCAACCCAGGAGAGGGAGGAAAAGAAAGGAGCTTCTTTTAAATGGAGCATCGACTTGCGTGTTAAAGAGGCTTTGATCTTATTCCCAGAAAGAAACCCACCCTCTTTTTCGTAGATAAGGTTTGGCACTTCACACTCTAGAGAAAAGAAAGGCTCTTGCGAAAATACTAAAGTAGAAGCTTCAATCTCAAGACCTTGATCAAAAGAGAAGTGCGCTTTAATCGGAGTCATAGAACGAAACTTCAGGGCGTCTTCTTTCCCATAACTACCCTCCACTTGCACTTTAGTTTCAAGGGTTAGCAAAGACTCTGAAAAGTCGATGACAGCCTCTCCCTGGAGATCAAAAAAAGCCACCTCAGGCAAAGATAGGGAAGAGGTCTCTAGCGGGAAAAACACCTTCTTCTCTATAAAATCCACAACTCCACGGGAAAGATTTGCCTCTCCATAAGGAGAGCTTACTTTGAACTCTTCGACTGCGTAGTTCGTCTCATCTTTACGTAATTGACAAGAGGCATTATATGGTCCTACATTTAAGTGTTCTACTTTCCAAAAAGAAGGGTTACCATATCCCTCTAAGCCCAGGTTTTCCCCAGCAAAGAGAAACTTCCACTCCCCTTCATTTAAAGAAAAGGCAACATCTAGCATCTCTGTATTGTACGGGATGTAATCTACGTAAGAAATTCTCTCTCTTCCTCCAAAGTCGGTTAGAAGACGCATCATTTTAGGCAGTCCTACCAAAGAGAGTTGCATTTTACAATCCAAAGACTCTATCCCCTGCCCTTCGTGGATAACCCCTCTTAAGTGAGAGATTTTTTCTCCAAAAAAATGGGAGTATTCAGGGTAAATCTCTACCTCTCCAGTAGTAGATTTATAGCTTCCTAAAAGGCGTACAAGACTCATCCATTCTTCTTCTAAACGAAGATCAAAAAAGACCTCCTTATCCCCTCTAGGGTCTCCTTGCAAGGTGATATGCTTGCCATAAAAAGGCATCTCTTTTTTCCCTTCATGAGCACACAAACGCCCTGTAATATCAGTCAGAGTCAGCGTCTTACCTAAACTGTCCCAATCTAGATTAAAGGATAAATCGTGCACCTTCAAGTCAGGGAAAAGGGTATAGGTTCCATGTAAGAAATGGAGATGAGCCCCAAAGTCAACACTTGGCGCCTCATTTCTAAAATCAATTTGTAAGGAAAGCCCTTCTTGAGCTGCTTGAATCCGCCCATCAAAGGGAAAGGCAAAATTCTCAAGACCTTTGAAGTGGGTTAAAATATTCTGGAGCTGTTTAGCGCTTCCAACCACGTTTGTTACATCGATCTTCCACTGTGACCCTTCAGTTGCAGAAGTGTCGATCTCAAGATCTCCTTCAACTACAAGACCCTCTACCTCAGTCTTTACACGTCTACAGCGAGCTCCATCTTTAAAAAGCATCATATCTGCCTGCGTGTCATGGAAGACAAGGTTTGTGCTCTTATCGATAATCGTTGCATCGCGCAAAGGGAAAAAACCTTCTAGTTCCCCTTTTTGACTGTAATAGGCAATATTGCCTGAAAATTCTTTGCGGCTCTCTATGTTGTAGCTCGGCGATGTGAAAAGAAGATGCGATCCTTTAAGAGAAAGGCTCCATAAATTATTATCAAAACTTCCATAAAAAGCCCCTTTTCCAGCAAGAGCCCACTTCAAATCAAACCCCTTTTGAAGAAGCTCTAGAAAAAGAAAAGATGACTCACTGCTTACATAATAAACTTGAGAGACTGCTTTTTTAAGAGAAGCTAAAAGAGAGGCCCTCTCAATTTTTTTGATCTCTTCGTTGATCCGAAATCCATATTCAATATACTCTTCTTTCTCTTTTTCTCGAACGATCAGAACACCCTGAGCATTCCAAACACCATCGACAGGTTCAATAAAAAGATCGGTGGAAAGGTGTGGATTTTCTTCTAAACGCCCTTCCTTATCAAATAAAGAAAGGAATCTGCTTCCTTCTGTGGCTAAATGAACTTGTAAGGTCGCGCTCGAATAGTCACCTTTTATTTTTGCCTCTATTTCTACACCTTGACACTCTGCTCGTATTCGTGATGGGGAAAAGGTGTTTTTAGATAAAGAAAGATCTGTATCTATATGTGTAAGGGAAAAGGGAGACTCACTTTTCTGTCCATACACTAGGTTTCCTTCTTTAACTGAAAGGTTCCAAAAAGGCAAACTTAAGAGCGCATTGCTTCCCCGCTCTAATTCTGCATTCCCCTTTGCATGTGTAACAAAAAGAGATAAGTCTTGGCTATTCCAGTAGAGCTCAAGATTTTCTGCTTCCAAAGAATCAATTAAAACTTTTTCAACTTCCCCTTTTTGCAAGTGAGCACTGACAGCGCAAGTAAGTTCCCCTTGTGTAATTTGGAAATCTTTGACCTTTGGAAAAGTAAAGCTTAAGATGTGCTGCACAATGGCTATTTCTTCTACACCTACTTCACTAAATTTACCCCTCAGTGACCAACCACTTTCAGCCTCTTCCGCAAGTGTCAAGTTTAAGTGGGTAAAGTGAGTCGACTCAGGCTCTAAACGAAGTTTTAAATCAAAGTCAAGGCCTTTCTTATCAATACTATTCGGTTTTCCTGTTAAAAGAAGAGATGAGCGCTCACCTTGATAATCAAGTTCCCCTTTTAAGACAACTTCTGCATTTTTTAAGCATGAAAGATGAATTTGTCCTGTGAGATCATCGATTGCAAAACTATCTACCAGGGCAATTCTTCCACGAGAGAGTTCTGCTTGAATACCAGCTTTTTCCCACCATGAACTCTCTTCTTTGGTATTCTCTTTACCATAAGGATAAGTAAGATCGAGAGAAAGTTTTTCACTCCCAACTTTTATCCCAGTTTTTTTTTGCTTAGCTTCAAGAGAAGAAAGTGTTACTGCGCTTTTGATATGGGATAAGAGCGCTCCATTTTTAATAGTCGCCTCGACTTTCCCATCTATGTTTCCTTCTTCAACTTCCCAAGGCCCCGATTCTAACTCAAAAAACCGACTGATGGCAAAAAGCTCAGTCATAGGTGCTTCTTGCATCTCCACTTGTGTCTTCCACCCATCTCCCACACCTAACCAATGGAGAGAAAAGTTTGCGTTTTTCTCTTTTTCAAAAAAGAGATCTAAAGCGCCGCTTAAATCCTGGGTGTCTTGAAGAGCTAAAGAAAAAGAGAAGGTGTTTTTTTTATCTTGATCTACAAGGATAAGTGTCCCTTTTTCAACAATGATCCTAGGTCCTTTAAGAAAAGCTTGCACATCAAAAACAGGCGGGCCATTTTTTTCAAGCCGTAGAGATAATGTATGTGTTACAAAGCTTATCTCTTTTAAACCGATTGCAAGTTCTTCAACAACACCTTCAATCCCCTCACATGAAAAAGAGGCTTTGGGAAGTAAAAGTTTTCGCCCCCGAATTTTAATGCTTTCTGTATGAAATTTCCATCCCCCTGAAACCGGAAAATACCGATTCAAAACAGACTCAACCCCAAAACAAAAAATCGGCTCTCGGAAAAAGATAGAAGTGCAAATCGCAAAAGCTAAAAGCGATAAGCTAAATAACACCCCTTTCCTTCGTGACATCTTTTTCCACACTTTTTCCGTCTATTCTTCTACATATCATGATGAAAGAAAAGAACAAAAAGGAAAATTTCTCAGAAAACCTTTTCTACCAGCCAGATCTCAAAAATAGAACGACTGCCAAGCTGCAATCCCATCCCTTTAGGGCTTAAGTAAAGCGGCCAATTAATCCAATAATCCTTATTTCGTCAGAAGAATTCCTCCTTCTTCAGAAGGAGGTTCTTTTAACCTCACTTATGCTTAAGCTTTGCAGCAGAGCCAAGCCGTTAAATACTATAAAATCAACGATAAGAACGATACCTGGGAGTGTAAAGTCTAGGAAATGTCACTGAAA
Source organism: uncultured bacterium (assembly GCA_964491795.1). Classification (GTDB taxonomy): domain Bacteria; phylum Chlamydiota; class Chlamydiia; order Chlamydiales; family 2-12-FULL-49-11; genus JAFEGE01. The sequence goes on from CAZBHP010000080.1 coordinate 7,405, forward strand.
GCTCACTTTTAATGGCATCTTATAGTTTTTTCAGATGTGGTTGGATCTTAAGCGTCTCTGGCAGTGTAAACTGCCAGAGACGCCCCCCGAGCGTTGCTTTGAGAAGCACGCTCGGATATTCCAAGCGAAGCATTGCCCTTTATGTTAGTTTTGTCCCTGCAACGAAGTGGAA
>CAZBHP010000081.1:0-2139 GCA_964491795.1 uncultured bacterium
GGGTTATCTAAAGGATGAATGATATAATAAGCGAGTACTGAGTAATCCATACGGAGACATTTTGTCTCAAATCTTAAATTTTATCAAGCATCACGAATAGGTTTTACTCCTCTTTAGAGATAAAAATATTTTTATGATTGTTTTCAAATCGACTTTTTTCTACCATACTATGCTTTGTTTAACACTGAATTAGGAGAACTATGGCTCGGTATACTGGCCCTAAAAATCGAATCGCAAGACGCCTTGGAGCAAACATCTTTGGACGTTCCCGCAATCCTCTAGCTCACAAAGCTCACCCACCAGGACAACACGGCGCCAAAAGAAAGAAGAAATCTGACTACGGTGTGCAGCTAGAAGAAAAACAGAAGCTACGCGCCTCTTACGGCATGCTTTCTCAAAAACAGCTCGTTGGTTACTACCGTCAAGCCGCTCTCCTTCCACAAAACACACAAGATGCGTTTATCTCCATGCTTGAGTCTCGTCTTGATATCCTAGTATACCGCCTTCGATTCGGTCTTACTATTTTTCATGCACAGCAACTCGTAGCTCATGGTCACATCTTAGTTGATGGGAAAAAAGCTAACCGCCGCTCTTTCCAAGTGCGTCCTGGTATGACTATTTCTATTCGTGAAAAATCTAAAACAAATCCACTTGTAAAGCAGAGCTTAGAAAGGACAGCTGTTGAAGTCCCTTCTTATCTTACTTTAGATACTGCAAAGATGAGCGGACAGCTTCTTGCTGAACCTCACCTAGATCAAGTACCTCTCCCTATCCCTGTTAATATCGCGGTTGTTTGCGAGTTCTTAGCTCACTCAACATAAAACGCGTATGAAATGTCTCGTAGGGGCCCATACTTCCGCTGCAGGAGGCGTTCACAACGCTCTTCTGCACGGCCAAGAAATCGGCGCAACCACGATTCAACTCTTTACAGCAAACCAAAAAACTTGGAATGGCAAGCCTCTTACTAAAGAGGCTGTTCTTTTATGGGAACAAGCTAAAAAAGAGAGTAATATTGATGTCGTGATGAGTCATGACAGCTACTTAATCAACCTGGGCTCCCCCGATAAAGAAGGTCTTCATAAAAGCCGTAAAGCCTTCCATGAAGAGTTAGAAAGGTGTCATCTTCTCAACGTCAATTACCTAAACTTCCATCCGGGCGCTTATACAAGCTCTTCTATGGAACAGTCTTTGGATACCATCATAGAAAGTCTTCTTGAGATTGCCCCCCTCGCCAATAAAGGTAATACAAGACTTCTCTTAGAAACCACTGCCGGACAAGGGACTAGCGTCGGATCTAAATTCGAAGAAATTGGATATATCATCAAAGGTGTCCATCATAAACTCCCCATCGGAGTATGTATCGACACCTGTCACATCTTTGTAGCCGGATACGACATTCGAACACCCAAAGCGCTTGAAAAAACCCTTGCAGAATTTGATGAAAAAGTCGGTCTCTCTCATCTCTATGCCTTTCATATTAATGACTCCCTAAAAGCCCTCGGCTCTCGCGTCGACCGCCATGCATCGCTTGGCAAGGGGGAAATTGGCCTTCCCTGTTTCCAGGCCCTCATGCATCACCCCAAACTTCTTAAGCTCCCCAAATACCTCGAAACCCCCGACCACACCATCTGGCCTCAAGAAATCGAGCTTCTCCGCAGCTACGCCACCGAAAAAACTGCCCTCTAAAGACATCTAATAAGAAGACAGGATGAGTTCATTTACCCATCTTTTTTATCCTGCTCATCTTACCGGCTGAAAGCCGATCCTGCATATCCTGTTCCCCTTTCGCTTCATCTCCTCACTCTGTTACTCACACACCCTTTGAAAATAAACTTTAAGAAATACAGGATGGGTAGGATGCGCCTAAAGGCGACAGGATAGGCAGGATGAGTTTATCTATATACTTTCTATCCTGCTCATCTTACCGGCTGAAAGCCGATCCTGCATATCCTGTTCCCCTTTCGCTTCATCTCCTCACTCTGTTACTCACACACCCTTTGAAAATAAACTTTAAGAAATACAGGATGGGTAGGATGCGCCTAAAGGCGACAGGATAGGCAGGATGAGTTTATCTATATACTTTCTATCCTGCTCATCTTACCGGCTGAAAGCCGATCCTGCATATCCTGTTCCCCTTTC
>CAZBHP010000081.1:2239-7528 GCA_964491795.1 uncultured bacterium
CTTTCTATCCTGCTCATCTTACCGGCTGAAAGCCGATCCTGCATATCCTGTACCCTTTGCCATCACTTCTCCAACTTTCTATTTAGTTCGGTGTTGGAGTAGTAGGGATTGCAAAGAATGGCTCTTGTCGATTAAGAGTGAAATAAGGTAAGATAGACCTTCTTCTGGACTGATAGCTCAGTGGATAGAGCACCTGCCTTCTAAGCCGGTGGTCGTAGGTTCGAATCCTACTCAGTCCGGATTTTATTTTAGGCCGTTTCGTATGCATGAAAGCTACATTTCGTTTCGCGATCACCATCTGGGATCTGTGAGCTTTCAACCAGGATCTTTTCGGAAAGAGATTTTTCAAAAATTTGAAAACCCCTCTTTTACTAAGAAAACAAGTCCAGAAAAACATGAAATCATAAGCACGCTTCTTTTTCAAGAGATCCTCTCTCATGAAGGGAACGTGTTTCTTTTGCCCCATGTTATCAATTATATCCAACACGTATCCAAAGTGTTACCAACGTATACATTGGCAAGCTTTGAGTTCTGGCTAAATCACCATAGAGAAGCCTCTGATGAGGAGAAACTTTTGGTGCGAGCGCGCATTGTGGGTAAACATGTTCCAAGAATGGAATACTATCGCTACTTCCCTCAAGGAGAAGAAGGGGGCTCTTTTTTTGGACCGCACTACTCAATTGCCCATTTTTCCCCTGATGTAGACACAACCGTTGCCTCTTTCTCTTGTTTTTTGAATGCTTTTGCTGCGCGGATAGGTAAGGCACGCAATCATTGGGTCATCCCTGGAGGGCCGCCTAAAGAGTCGATCGAGATAGATCTCCTCTTTCATAAACCTCTAAGCAATTTTGTTTTCCCCTCTCTTGCGGCTCAAAAAAAACACCTTCTAATCACGAGTCTCGATCTTTTGAAGAAAAAGAACATGATTTGTAAAAAACTTTCGGAGTCTTCTTCTAGTGTTGATCATGAAAGATCCAAAAACGCTGTTGTTCTTGTAGATGATGAAGGGTGTTACAAAGGTGATTGGCGTGATGTCGATGTCGAAGCAGTCAGCTTGCTTACAGACGCTATTTTAGCTATCGTTACCGACAAATGTAACCTTTTTACTCAAGAGCTTGTCTACCTACTAGCCCAGGAAGATCTCTCCGTAGAAGATATGAGATCTTTTGTGAATCGAGTATTTAACAAAAAGCTTTTTGAAGGAGAGAGAACTCCTTTGTATTCAAGCAAAGAGCGCTTACATCTCAATACCTTATTGCAAAAGCTTTTGCATGTTAAAAACGGCTGTAATGCAACTTTTGGAGAGTTTTTAACTGAGCTTCGACCCAATCACAACTACTCCTTATTCAAACAAGCAATCGCCTCTCTTCCAGAAAAAGATCTTTTTTCTGCAAATCGCAGCACAACGTTTACTTATCTAAGAGAACTCTTATCTCTTGAAAAAGAGAGCTTTCTCCTTCTTCAAACTTTTCTCACCTCTCTTGAGACCTCGTTACATATTAAAGAACACGTTCTAGGGCACACCCCGACTCATATTAGCCATTTGGCCGAATATGAAGAGATCCAAAAAGGGATGAAACAGTACGCTTATTTAACCGTTACCTATGAAGATAATGGCAAACTCTACCCTCTTGGAGTTATCCATCATGAAGACATCTCACGCAAGATGATTGCCTCTTCTTCATGGAACGATTTTTCAAATCCTTTTGAAACTGATGCCCGAGAAGATGTTGAGCTGATCAGTGTAATTGACCATCACAAAAGCATTTTAACTAGCAAAAAACCGTTTTTAGCACTCTTACGAGACCTACAATCGACAAACACTATTTGCGCACAGCTCTCTTTTGATTTAAACGATCTTTATAGCACAAACGGAATGTCAAGTGAAGAGATCGAAAAAGAGATTAAGACAACCACTAACGCCCGCATTTTAGAACGCCTTCTTAAAAGAAAGAAAATAGCCGATGCCAATCTTCAGTTTTACATTGCAAGAGATCGAGAGTTTTTAGAGTATTACCAGTTCCTCTTTGCGATCTTAGATGATACCGATCTTTTAACAAAAGTGACTCCTACTGATGTAGATTGCGTACGTGATCTTATTAACCGCCTTAAATCTTTGATGGTTCGTAAAGAAGTAGAAGTTGTCCACTTCGATGATATTGCAAGAGATGATCCTTTATACGCTAAAAAAGCCGCCCAAAAGATCTTGCGAAATGAGGATGTCTATTCTCTTTACGCAACCATCTATGACGCAAAAGAGCGCTTGGTGAATGAGATCATTTTGAGCACAAAAGAAGGATCTGATACTGCCTTTTTCCAAGACGTCAAGGTTCTTAACGGCTACGCAGAAGTAGGTCAGTTTAAAATTTTCCCAAAGAACGAGCCTATCTTACGCAAACGGTTAGACCATTTACGTAACCTGTGGCTCAAACGGTCTCAACAAAGAGCTAAAGACAACCCTGATTGCTCTCTTTTCATCTTTATGCTATCTACCCTCTCTTCCGCAGAAGAGCTTTTTAGAGATAACCTAGAGACCCCTACTTACAAAGATGAGCTTTGGTTCTGGGTTCCTGAGGGGAACAAAAAAGCAGCCTATCAATTAGCCTCTTTCTTAGAAGAATTTCGTCATTCGCCTCATATGGTTGGCCAAGAGTGGGAAATTGAATTTTTAGGGAAAGATGAGGGGTATAAAAAAGCCTTTGCAGATGCTCTGCAAAGGCCTTTTATCTCTCACCATTCTAGATGTGAACTATCGGCAGCTATTGTAAAGGTGCCTATGAAGCGCATTAAATCTAGAAAGGCTGATATCGCTGTATATCTAAATGCTCAATAGACTTACTGAGCTGCAACGCTACTTGGTTCCCCTTCTTCAAGGATTTCGAGGTTCACGCGAAGGCCGTTTCGGCTAGCGACAGACATAAGCAATGTGCGGATAGCATTGATCGTCTTTCCCCTTTTACCAATAATTTTCCCAATATCAGCTTTTTCAACACTTAGTTCAATGATGAGGGTCTGTGTCCCGCCAACTTCACTAATCTTTACTTTATCAGGATGATCAACTAGGTTTTTAACAATGTAGGCTACAAATTCTTGCATGGTTCGATCCTTGGTTTACGGTCATCCCAGAATAAATCATTCGTTACATATACTCAAGTAGAGTTTTTTTAACTTTAGAGTAAATTCTTGAGGGGGAAGAGCTTTGAGAAAGATGGCCTCTCGGGTGAAGGGGTGGGAGAAACAGAGGGTGTAAGCGTGCAGAAAGAGCCGCTCTCCTGCCCCTTCTTTAGTGCCATAGACAGTATCACCAAGCACTGGGCTATGAAGTGTCTTTAAGTGTAGACGAATCTGATGAGTCCTTCCCGTTTTGGGAGCCGCTAACACAAGGCTTTTCCCTTGATGCTCGCTTAAAATTTTAAAATCTGTAATCGCCTCTTTCCCTAGCGGATCAATTCTCATCTTCTTCCGATCCACTGGGTGGCGAGCAATGGGAGCTTGAAAATTCCCCTCTTTAGGCTTCCCCTGACAGATAGCGAGATACCTCTTCTCAATTTTGCGCTCTTGAAAAAGGTTTACAAAAGCTGCATGAGCCTCTCTTGTTTTGACTGCTAAGATAATCCCCGAGGTCTCTTTATCTAATCGATGGACAATTCCAGGTCTTAAAGCATTTCCCATATCAGGAAGTGAAGGATACTTATATAATAACCCATTCACTAACGTCTTATCTCGATTGCCATTTCCCGGATGAACCACAAGCCCTGACGGCTTATCAATGGCAAGGAAATACTCATCTTCATAAAGAACTGTAAAGGAAATATTTTGCGGCTCTAGAACGCTTTCCGGCACTTCTTCCCATACGACGCGAACTGAAGAGCCGACCCGTCCTTTCTCCCCTTTCTTTGCAGATACTCCACCTATGTGGACCTTATCAGACTCCAAAAGATACTGAAAATAGCTTCTTGACCGGGTAGGAAATCTTTTAGCGAGCACCTTATCAAGCCGCTCTCCCCCTTCTTCTGCCTCTATAACGAATAGTTCCTCTCTCATGGCAACTATCATAGCAAGAGATCCCTAAAAAAAGAAAAAAGAAAAATTTTTATACAGGGCCATCTTCAGAAATAGGGCTGTCGGCATAACGGGCAATCAAATCTCGTTCTGCTTCAATTACTTCTAGACTTCTCCTCTCCCCACACAAACTTTGAGAAATACACGATAGAACTTTTAAAATTCCGCTCAATAAAGTCCAACGTTGAGGAGATGCTGTAAGCTCTAGTTCTCTTACTTCTTCTAGAGCTCCCCTAGTCAACTCTGGTCGCATTTCTACTAACAGGGGACGAGAAGCCCTTTCAGCTGCAACTTTTGGATCAGAAAGTAAATTCTGTATAACAACCCCTGTGTTTACACAATAAATAACCAAGGTAGGGCATGCGCTACCTCCAGTGTGATAAGCCAAATGGGCATAATCTTTTATTTGATTAGTAGGTAACATTCCCCGTCCGTTTACCTCTAAATCAACGGAATAACTTAAGCTAAGTATGAAAGGAGCTAATAGTTGAATCCTTTCTACAGTTGTATCGTCAAAAACCCTCATAGAATAACTTTTGGGTCTTCTGGTAGCATCACGAGGAAGAGCTTCTGTTAAATAGAGATTATACTGCTCTACTATGGGTGCATCGAATGAAGGAGAACGGCTAAACATAAAAAAGCTTTTTTAGCCAAAGAGTATAGCTTAAAAAAGGGTATTAAGCGATGAAAAATGCTAACTATACATATCTTCGCCAGTTTCAGCTTTTTTCAAGCGATCAGAGGCCTCTTTTTGCCTTTTCCTGTCGTGGCTGATTTGCTGAGCGATAGCGTTACAGATATTCTCTTGAAACTTGCGGAAGTTTTCTTTTCCCATCCACTGTTCGAAATTACCCCATCCTCCGCCAGAAGTGGCTCCTGCCTGGCCCGCGAAAGCCTGTGGAGCTTGTTCAAGCCCAGGTTTAGGGACATTGATGTTAGGAGCCGGTCTATCTACTCGGCCAGGTGCGTCAAAAGAACTCATACTTCTACTTTATCTAAAACTGTATTATTCTCAATACCATTATGAATAAATCTCCCCTTAAAATACTTCTGATTGGTGCAAACGGTCGATTAGGACAAGAAATCGATCGAATAGCTCCTCTTATCGAAGGGGTTACGATTGTTTGCCGCACAGGCGGCCCCTCCTCTTCTTATGCCCAGGAAATTAGTTCTTACTTGCCCCTTGTTGATATCGTCTTAGATGTCTCAACCCCTTCTGCTCTTCAA
>CAZBHP010000082.1:0-7466 GCA_964491795.1 uncultured bacterium
AGTAAACTGATTATTTGCGATAGTAATTGAAGAGCTATTAGCTGTGGTAGATAGATTGATTCCGTTTGCAAAGGGAGCTGTCGGATCTGTGGAAATCGTGTTCCCCGAAACGGCAAAAGTGTGTTGGCCCGTTCCATCCCAATTTAAATTGATGTTATTTGCATTGTAACCGGTCAATATGTTTTGGTTGGAGATAGATCCATTTAAAACTGTGGCAGTTGAAGTAAGAATATCTATTGCTGTGCTACTGCCGGCTGCCGGAGGAGTAAATATATTGTGATCAACAATTTCTACTGTAGGAGAAGAGCTTCCTGTGTAGCTAAGCGTAATAGGTGTTGCTGCATGGTTGATAAAACTGTTTCCTGAAACAAATAATAACGACGACCCTGTTCCCACATCAGTTAGGGCAATTCCATAAGAGCCTGCATCTGCAGGATCCATTACAAACTGGTTGCCTTCAACAAACAAACTTCCAATACAATCGGTAAATCTCATATTGGTCATACTTGCTGTAACGCTTGTATGGTAATTGTTTCTGGAAAACACAAGGCTATCTATCCCTGCTGCGACAACTGTATCTCCTGCGTTGATGACCTCTAAGATAAATCCAGAAACAGTATTGCGATTAGCAAAGGTGAGCATCGTGGTACCCACGGTATTTTCTATAGTCGGATAACCTGGGCTTTGAGGAGGAATCGTGATCGTACCAACTGTTGTAGCTAACGTATAATCTATCCCAGATCCTAAGAACATAAGATCATCTATAAGCGTTATATTATCTACATCGTAGGGAGTGCCATCCCCTTCGTAGACGTAAATAATATCTGCTGACTCTAGAGGGGCTTGAGTAAGAGCCTCTTGGATAGTCGGGTAAGGGTCTTCAAACGTACCGTCGGAGCTACTCAAGTTATTCACGAAGATAATATAATACGGCTGTCCTGTCCTTGGATTAATCGCTAATTCTGTTCCACCAGCAGTTGCAACGGCAAGAGTTTGTTCAACATCATCTACAACAATTACTTCATTCCGATCGGGGCCTCTTGCGAGTTTCAAGTCATAAAAAGAAGGGATAGAAGAGCTCGATTTTTTGCATCTTCTAGTAAAACTCTTAGGCCCGAGTGGAATGGCAATACCTGCTCCCACCTGCCCACGAAGACGAAATAGATTGTCATAAGACCCATTCATGTTTACAAAAACATAATCGGTGCAGTGAGCTGTAAGAGATGCTTTAGCACCGGCTGCAAATTCACCATAAGAGCCATGGAAATAATACGGTCCTATTCCAAAATCAAGGGCAAAGACATCTTGTTTGAAAATGCGGAAAAAAGCATTCGCATCTACCCCTGTAAAAGCAAACTCTGTTTTAGCAAGAAGGCCAGATGTCCCAGGCGCTGTAACAAAAATATTGTGTCCTTGAAAAAAGGCAAACTCTGCCCCCGGAAAACTGCCTATTAAGACAGGGTCAAAATAGGGACTCTTTTTTGTTCCGACAGGAATGTAGCCATTGACATTCACACCCCAAAAAGAACCGATCGCTTCTAAACCTACACCTACTTGATTATAGTGAAACTCTTTAGTCTGCCGATAATCGTAATAGGTATTTACTCCAAATGCAACTGATTGGCCTACATAACGAAGTCCAAGACCTGCATTGGCTGCAAGGGTACCATTGTTAAAAACAAGTCCTCGTAGGTCCATAAAAGGGACCCAGGAATCAACACAACGTGGCCGAGCAACGAAACATTCTAAAGTGGTGTAACTAGAACTGTATCCAACACCTGCTCCTTGTAAATAGCGTGCTAGAATCTGAAACGCTCTTGATCCTTCCTGATAGAACTCTTCCTCTGCATGAAAATCCTCATCTTGGGTAGCTTTCTGTTTGTGGGATTTCTTAAAGAATACACCCCAGCTAGCATGCAAACAGGTGTGGCAAGCAAAAATAGTAAATAAGAATCTTTTCATATCTGAATTGATTAGATAGCAAATTTCCATTTGAATGTAAAGAGAAAGCGTAAAACCCGGTTGGTTACTTATTTCATCCACTAGGCGGCTCTCTGATGGATGAGATTTGCTAAATCGTTTTGAAGCTAATGTTCTTCACATTAGCGAGAAAGGATTTAGCAAAGATCGCCGCCAGAGAACGGCTGGTGATGAGAGCCCGACTCCATTATGTTTTTTAGACCAACTTTTTAGGAGATGCAATGGATCTAAAAATTATTTTTGTGTACTGTCTTTGGGATGATATTCTTAAATTATTAAATATTAAAGACGACAGATAATCTCTTGTTTTTACTCACCTACACGATAGATCGATTCATCCAGGCGCTTACACCCTAAGCACTGGCTACACCAACTAATCTACTTCGCTCATCTCCTCGTTAAGGTGAAGAACCTTAACTTCGTCGTTTAGCTCGTATCTTAATTGGTTCGCTCAGTGCTAAGGGCGAATAAGTAGCCAACCGGGTTTAAAGCTTACTTCTTTTTCTCAATCTTAACTAACTGATCGGGATTCGGCTTAATTTTATCACAAGAAACAGTAAGTGTAGCGAGAAAACAAAGAATCAGTATTTTTTTCATAAAAATCCTATTTCTGAATAACTTATTTAAACATTAATTTTATTTATTATTAATACCATTCACTAACAATACACGTAAGCTTAAAAACAAACATCCTCTTTTTATTTTCTTTCTCTTGGATCTTGAAGTTTTCTTTCTTAAGCACCTATAGTAAAGGAGAAAAGGGATCTCAAGTTATCATGTTTGCCTACACCAAAACAAACACTCCTCTCTTTAATACAAAAGAGCTCTCTACACTCTTCCAAAAACCACTTCCATTTGACTCACAACATCTTATACGAGCGCTAGAAACGATCTTACTTCCCTCCTCTCCACTTACCATCCAAAAAGAACATGAAACTGTTCTCGAAGTAACAAGTTCTGAATATGCTTCTTCCTCGCCTCTTTATGTCGACAAACGCTTCATTATACAAACATCTTCTCTCGAAGAAAAAAAGCGCCCCATGCCTTCAAAAAAGACTCTTCTTAAGCGGTTCTCTTCTTATCCGAAACGCCCCTACATCTGGGGAGGAAATACCAAAGACGGTATTCCCGAACTCTTTGAATACTATCCCCCACAAACCCTTCTCACCCACTACGAATGGCTCCACTGGCACTTTCGCGGCGTTGACTGCTCAGGTCTTCTCTACGATATCACCGAAGGGGCAACTCCAAGAAACACTAAAGACCTCTGCCATTTCGGTTACCAAGTCGAGACTCTTAAACCTCTCGACATGATTGTCTGGCCAGGCCATGTCCTTTTCTATCTTACACAAGAGACTCTCATCGAATCAAGAGCGGGTGTGGGGGTGACTATTTCTAAAGCTTCTCTACGTCTCAAAGAACTTGAGCGTTTTCCTTACCAATATAGACGTTGGATTTGATAATGAGAAGTGTAGGGGAACAAGCTCTTCGAGATTTTGCTTTTAGAAAAGGGGTTTACAGTCATCTCCCAATTAGAGGATATTCTTTCTCACAGAATTCATCAGTTTATTCTTCAAGACCATCGACTCCCCAGAAGTTTGTCTCCACCGCGTCATCGTGTTCTCCTTTTCCCCAGAGAATCGCCTCATCGGAGTAACGCGGCTCCCGTAGATCCCTTGTATCTAAGAACTGCTTAACACGTCCGTCATTGTTTTTATAGAAGTTTTGGTGAATCCAATATTCTCCAATATAGGAATCTTCGTCTATTGCTGTGTGCAAAGCTAATGGCTCTTTTACTCTAGAAACGTCCTCTTTCATTAAATTAACGCCCCAAAGAAATTTTCTAGCAGAATGGTTCACCTGAAGGTCAAGATATTCTAAGCTATACAAAACACCCAATTCCGATTCCTCTATCCTAGAGGGGAGAGGACTTAAATTTTCGCGAAATAAATCTCTGTAACTACCGCGTGGAGGAGCTAAGATACGCACTTCTTCCCAGAGAACAAGCCCCTTTTTTAAATGAATAACCCATTGTTCAAGAGTAGTGAAAGAAGAAATATAGGGAAGGCGCAAAATAACTGGGTGAAACCCGTGTTGTGAAAGCACTGTTGACAATAAAATGAGATCGGTACGCCCTTGACCATCAGGAAAGGGGTGAAGCCATTCGAGCGCTTGATATAACCAAGCGATAGCTTTTAATTTTTTCTCAGGATCCTCAGTTGCTACTTGTCTCTTAAAGTGTTCAAAGATCTTTTCTACAATACTCTCTAAACTTTCCGCTCGATTTACTAAATAAGATAATAATATAGTCAGATCGGCTCTATTCTTAGAGATGAGCTGCAATTGAGCTATTGGAGATTCAAGCCCCAGGAGTTTAGATAGCGCTTCAATTTCGTCTACTACAGGAGTGAGTTGTTGTTCAATTTTTCTTAAACAACTTGGATCAATGGGTGCATCTCTAAAAATCTCTTGTCTCGTAAGAGAAGCGGCTCTTAATATAGGCACCCAGTCGCAGTCGCGAGCATCTCCCTTAGTAAAATCTCGAGGTAAAATTAACTTGGAACAACACTGGGACTGAGTCTCCCACCCGTCGTAAGGAGGATTAAATACAGTTTCAACGACTCTACCAAAATGGCCAGCTCCCTTCACATCTACTAATTGAACTTTTCCACCAAAATGTTGACAAGCATATCTATGGACCATTTTGTATTCGGTTAAACCGATATCTCTACAAGAGCTTGCAAAACCAATCGCATCGTAACATGAAGCCAAATAACCAGGTTCGGTGGGTCCGCCGTGGGATCCTTTCTCGTAGCAAAGAGGGCCGAGGTGCTGGTCAGAAACGTCTATCACCGTTTTCCACCAATCGTCTCCCATGCCTCCTAATATAGATCTATCTATTATTGAAAGAGTCATAAACATGCAATTATATAATTAAATAAATTATATCATTATAATTATAAAATGTAAATTAAACAAAAGTTTTTACATAAAACTTATTTTTACGTTTAAACCCACTTAAATACTCCTAATCTGCACGCTTATCAAAGAGAGCTAGATAGCGCTCAATTTGGCGAGAGCCTTCGGTGGAGGGCTTTTCCTTGGAGGGGCCTTTTTTGCATTTAGTGGTGAGAAGGAGGAGAAACTCCGAGATAGAAAGAGAGCGGACGCTAAGGAGGCGGGCTTTGGCGGCAAGCTCATTGTCAGAGGTGACAAGGATGGGAGAGCGTTTGTTTGGTAAGGTGTCTAGATATTCTAAGATATAGTCATCAGCTGAGAGACGGTTAGGAGCATAGACGATTTCTAATTTAGAGGAACTTGTTCTGTGCGGGTAGAGGACGGCATCTTTGGGGTTGTTATCGAAGATGAGAACACCAGAGAGGCGCGCTGATTCCATTGCTTCGCTTAAAAAAGCGACAAACTCATCTCTTTTCTCTAAAAAGGGAAACTTTTCGTGAGAGGAGCGGAAAAATAGATTATACCCATCTATGACAAAATAAGAGCTGATCTTTCTGCCTCTAAACTGGGAAGGAGCTTGTCAAAAGCTTTTCTGCGATGGGAGATCCGATTTTTGATATCTTCTTCAAGCTCTGCGAGAGTTCTTTTGTAATCGTGCTTGAGAAAGAGAGGATCGTAACCGAAACCAAAACGGCCACGAGGCTCAATGAGTAACGAGCCTTCACAAAGACCTTTGGTCGTTTTTATAATCTTTGTTGGAGAAGCAAAAGAGAGGGCACATTCGTAATAGCCCATACGAGCCTCTTCAGGCAGATCTTTAAGCCTACCAATGAGTTTTTTTTGATTTTCTCGATCGGTTGCTTTCTCTCCAGCATAGCGCCTACTGTGAACTCCCGGCTCTCCATTGAGCGAGGGGACAACAAGACCTGAATCATCAGCGATCACATGCATTTCTAAAGTGCGGGCTGCATGCATAGCTTTGATTTCTGCATTTTCAACAAAAGTTTTTCCATCTTCGGGAGGGGCAACATAATCGGGGAAATCTTTAAGGGAAAAAAGCTCTGTGTCTTGCAGCCAGGGCTTTAGCATCGCTTTTAGCTCTAAAATTTTATGGAGGTTGGAGGTAGCTAAAAGAAGTTGCATTGTTGTATACTAGCACATAGATCAATCGAGGGCAAGGAAGTTATCCATGCAAAAAAGTCGCATTTTAGGGGGAATTCTCCTCGTAGTGGGCACCACCGTAGGTGCCGGTATGTTAGGGCTTCCAATCACTTGTGGCTTTGCGGGGTTTATTCCATCTCTTCTTCTTTTTATCATCTCCTGGGCCTATATGCTTGCCTCAGCCTTCTATTTTATTGATGTGAACGGCTCTATCAAAGGCGAAGCTAATCTCATTACCATGGCTGAACGGACGCTCGGACTGTGGGGTCGAGCTCTTGCTTGGATTGTTTACTTACTTCTTCTCTACTCATTGATTGCAGCTTACATGGCAGCCTCTGCGCCTCTCTTTGTAATCGCTGGAAAGGCTCTACACTTGGACATCCCAGTTTGGCTAAGTAAGTTTCTCCTCCCTCTATTTTTTGGAGCCTTTATTTATCTCGGCACTCACGGCGTTGACTTTATCAACCGTTTTTTAATGATCGGGCTTGTCCTCTCCTACGGTCTTCTTGCACTCTTACTCCCTGCACATATGCAAAGAGAGCTTTTAGAACACATCTCTTGGAAACCTTTTGTCTATGCAGCTCCTGTGATCATGACCTCTTTTGGCTATCACATCATCATTCCAACCCTTGCAACCTATCTTAACCACTCAAGACGGTATCTTTTCATCACAGTTATTGCGGGAAGCGTGATTGCTCTTTTAGTAAACGTCCTCTGGCTTCTCTTAACTTTAGGGACAATTCCTTTAACAGGGGCCAATAGTTTAAGCGAAGCTTGGCTTCACGGCATCCCTGCGACCCATTTTCTGACAGCCATTACCTCATCTCCCCTTATTCCGATCGGAGCTACTCTCTTTGCCTTCTTTGCAATTGTCACCTCTTTTTTGGGTGTCTCCTTAAGCCTCTCCGATTTTTTAATCGATGGGCTGAAAATCAAAAAAACCTGGGAAGGGAGACTCCTTGCTATTCTACTCTCGTTTATTCCCCCGCTCCTTTTTGTTTACTCCTACGAGAGGGGCTTTCTCCTTGCACTCGAATATGCAGGAGCCTTTGTGGCGATCCTTTTAGTGTTCTTACCGGCCGCTATGGCGTGGACTCTTAAAGAGCCCAGGTTTTACAGAACCACTTTTGGAAGACTATGCCTTATCAAAACAATGGGATTTTCTTTCTTTATTATTTTTGTAAATCTCCTAAATCGCTGGGGATTTTTTGATCAGATGTTTACTCGGCTTGGGAGCTCGTGATGTTTCGGCTAGAAACTCCTTTTTCTCCCACCGGTGATCAGCCTCAAGCAATCGATAAACTTGTTAAAGGTCTGGAGAGCGGAAAGAAAAGCCAAGTGCTCCTCGGCATCACGGGATCGGGAAA
>CAZBHP010000083.1:0-7430 GCA_964491795.1 uncultured bacterium
GTTTTTCTGCCGCCAAACTTTTAAGGTTACCTTCATAGCTTCAAACTCTTTGGGGACGCCAGGCAAGAGGAGAATTTTAGAGTTATTAGCTTGTATCAGAAGACCACTTGCGCTTCCAACTGGATTTACAAGCTTTTCTGCCGATGCAAGTGAGACACCAAAGGCCTCTTCTACAGATTGACCTGTAACATCATCGTGCGTGGGCCCAAGACCGCCACTAGTAATAAGAAGATCGAAATGGCCTTTTAAGTTTTTTAGTTCGGAAACTAGAGTGCGATCTGAAGCGGTCACTTTTAAAGAGAGACGGTGACCACAAGAAAAAAGCTTTTTCGCAAGGAAATGGGTGTTTGTATCGAATATTTCTCCACTTAAAAGCTCATCACCAATTGCAAGGGCCACAATCCTCATAACATTTCTACTCCCTCTCTTGTAAGATCGAAAAAACCTTTTCTCTCACAGGTTTTCCCAATGCGCAGTGGTGTCACAATCTTCTTCCCCTGAACAATAAAGGATGCCGGTTCTGTCTTGTCGCGCACAAACCGTTGTATCAGGCGAAATAGCTCACTATTGAGATATTTTTTCTCCTTCAACACTGCTTGAGGCACCCCTTCATCCATAAAAAGGGTCGGGAAAGAAAATTGCACTCCAAAGCGGACAGTTGAAGATCCGTATACCATCGGCTCGATTCTCCCATCAGAGGTCACAACAAGTCGGTGTTCGCTAACCTGAATCAGCGGCAGAATAGGTTTAAAAAGGAATTTCCCACTACTCAGCTCTTGCCGATAAAGGGCATCTTTGTCTTTAGTTAGAAGTTTAGGAGAGAGAGGCTTTGCCTCAGAGCTTTTAAGAGAGGAAAAATAAGCTTGATACTCTTCAAAGATGGCCTCTTCTGTAAGGTTTTCTTCGCCTACAGAAAGAACTCTTCCTGTGGGGAAGAAAGAAGCGCCTCTATAAAGGTTTAACAGTTCTTGAAACTCCAGAGGCGCCAAGAGCATGCGAGCATAAAGAAATTTAGAAACAAGATACTGATCGGTCTTTAACATGCCTACACCTGAGGGATGGGAGTTTTCTTAGCTAGAAGCATACCTAAGCAGCCAAGAAAAATAAAGGCATCTGCTAAATTAAAAATTCCGTAAGAGTTTCCCCAGAAGAGAAAATGGAACATATCGACCACATAACCGTAAAGAAAATAGTCTAAAACGTTGCCAAACGCCCCTGTAAAGAGGATAGTTAGAAAAATTCCTGTACGATAGCTCTTACAATAACGGACAAGATAGACAAGAATTACACCTAAGATTCCCATACGGACGCAAAGAAGAGGGATCTGAAAGGAGGAGAGAAGTCCGAATGCACCTCCTCGATTGATTGCCCTTTGGAGAATAAAGTCGATTCCAAAGTCGGTGTGAAAAACGACAAAAGGCTCTGAAAGAGCCTTTTGCACCCAGAGTTTACAGAGAATATCGAGAGTGAGAAGAGTGAGAAAAAGAGATGCGAAGGTAAGAAGCCATGAGGCTCGCAACTTCATAAAAGCCCTTTTTCTAACTTTGTTTGGGCCTCTATTGTCATTGTCGCGTAAGGGATGGCATCAAGTCTCTTTTTTGAAATCTCTTCACCTGTAAGATCGCAAAGACCATAGGTCCCCTCTTCTATTTTCTCTAAAGCGCGGTCGATGTTTTTGAGGACTTCTAACTCTTGAGTGGTCAACTGAATACTAATCACTTTATTAAAGTCATCGGTTCCTTCATCAGCGTGATGCTGTGAGGCGCCTCTTGCTTCATCGGGAGATTTCACATCGTTAATAGTCTCACGAAACGCTTGTCCGTGCTGTTTTTGCAATCTAAGTAATTTTTCTTTAAAATCTGCAATTTCCTCTTGCGTTAGAGCCATATATTCCTTTTTTATTAATCCATTTCTAAAGCGTGCATGAGTTCATCGCGATCTTTGAAACGTCTATACACGCAAGCAAAGCGCACATAAGCCACGGTATCTCTCTCTTTTAGACGCTCCATAATGAGCTCTCCAATCGTGAGGGTGTCGATTTCGCGCATTTGCTTTTCTATCACTTCTTGGGTAATGTCAGCTGCTAGTGCAAGCACCTGTTCATGGCTGATCCTTGTATGTCTACAAGCTGAATCTAATCCACGAATTAATTTTTCTACTTGAAACTCTTCAAAGCGGCCATCGCGTTTTTTTACTTGGATGAGTAAATCGACCGTCTCAAATGTGGTAAAGCGCTTCAAGCATTTTAAACACTCTCGGCGCCTACGTATTGCAATGGACTCAGTCGCATTTCTAGAATCGGTTACCTTCGATTCTTCGTAATGGCAAAAAGGACATTTCATAGTTCCTTAAACTCTCGCTTTTGGATCCCGCTTATGTATCGGAGGAGGTGGGATTCGAACCCACGATACGCTTTCACGTATACACGCTTTCCAAGCGTGCTCCTTCAGCCGCTCGGACACTCCTCCATTGCGGGGGCCTTATGGTATAATCCTTTATCCAATTTCTGCAAAATTAGCAAGCTCTACTCAGCAAAAGCTTTAAATTGGAACTCCAGCTTAGGTACACAGAAAAAATTCCCCTTCAATTCTGGAAAATTTCCTCACTATTTTACAAGAGAAAAATCATCTAAATTCTTATAATGCTTTCCATGCGATATCTTTTGTTGACCCTTTTAGCTCTTTTCTCTCTCGGATGTTCTTCCTCTTCCGCGCCCGAAAATCGGAATTCGAAACTCCCTGTTATTTTAGTAAGTGTGGCCCCTTATAAAAAAATGATTGAACAAATCGCTCAAGATAAAGTGGAAGTGGTATGCGTGATCCCCCCACATGTCGATCCGCACAATTGGGAACCCACCTATCGAGATGTCGCCCTTTTTCAAGAAGCCAAAGCTTGGTTTACCATCGGCGAAAAGTTCGAACCTCGCCTTTTAGAAAAGCTTAAGAGTAGCAATCCCACTTTAGTGGAGATTTCACTTGGAGATGCCGTACGCAAAGAGCTTTCAGGAGAGCACCCTCAAGATATGGTGAACCTCTCTTATGCAAGCCACAATCATGATGATCACGAGCACGATTTAGACCCCCACTTTTGGCTTGATCCCCTCCTTGATATCGCTCAAGCAAGAGCCATGCGAGAAGCTCTCAGTAATCTCTTCCCCGAAGAAGCCTCTTTTTTTACAGACAACCTTCTTACTTTAAAAGATAGACTCCTCACTCTCGATGAGACCTTACAAGAAGCTTTGGTCCCTTATAAAGAAAAAATCTTAGTGACAAGTCATGGAGCCTACACCTATTACTGCTTCCGCTACGGCCTCTACCAACTCACCATAGAGCCTTCAAGTGGCAAAGAACCCCGCGCCCAGGAGATGGCAACCATTCTTGGCGATATGAGAGAGAAAAGAGAGAGGCTGATTGCAGTCATTATGCAACCACAACACACAAATAAAGCGGCTCAAATTGTTGCAGGAGATCTTGATCTCCCGTTTTATGTGATCGATCCTTATGCAGAAGATTATGAAAATACGCTTCACCTCCTTACAGAAGTGATCGCACAGGTGCCCGTATGAGCTCTTTTCTTTGCGTAGATAATGTCTCTTTTGAATTTGAGAACCACAGAGCCCTCTCAAAAGCCCATTTTTCTTTAGAAGAAGGGAGCTTTACCCTTTTTGTGGGACCAAATGGCGGGGGCAAGACAACCTTAATGAAATTGATTATGGGGCTCTATAAACCGACTTCAGGCTCGATTACGATCAACGGATCGCTTCCAACTGATGCCTCTATGTTCTTTGGTTATGTCCCTCAATCTTTTTTCTTTGACCCTTTGTTCCCCATCTCCCTTTTAGAATTTGTATTGATGGGCGCTCTCTCTGAACTTCCGTGGTATGGAATATGGCCCAAAGAGGTGAAACAAAAAGCCCTCTCTCTTTTAGAAGCGGTAAGCATGCTTGAGCTCGCTGAGCGGCCCTTCGGCACTCTTTCTGGCGGACAGCAAAAAAGGGCATCTCTTGCGCGTGCACTTTTAAGCGACCCTAAAATTCTTATCCTCGATGAGCCGACAACCGGGTTAGACGCAGCCTCATCAAAAGAGTTTCAGGATATGCTTTATGCCCTCAAAGGGAAACTCACCATTTTGATGGTGGCCCACACTATACCTGCTATTCTGCCTGTGATTGACTCTGTTTTATGTGTGCAGAAAAGAGTGCACTCAATTCCTAAAGAGAACCTTTGCCAACATACAACGCTTGGCCTTTATCACTCTTTTTTTGAGGAGAAACCTTGACGATCATCCCCTCTTTCTGGCATGCCCTTTTGACAAACCCTTTTCTGCAAATGGCTCTGTTGGCCGGTCTTGCAGCCTCTTTTGCGGGAGGTATTGTCGGCTCTTATGTGGTCGCAAAAAGAATTGTCTTTATCAGCGGCAGCATTTCTCATGCGGTTTTAGGGGGAATTGGAGCTTCTCTTTTTTTAAGCTACTGGATGGGTAAAAGTATCCCTTTACTTGTTGGCTCTACCTTTGCCTCTCTTTTTTTCGGCTTCCTCATCGGATGGATTCACCGCCGTTATCGACAAAGAGAAGACTCGGTGATTGCTGCAATTTGGTCGCTCGGGATGGCTGCGGGTGTGATTTTCATCTCAGTGGTTCCTGGGAACAACGCAGCTCTTATGGATTTTCTCTTTGGAAATCTTCTGTGGGCAAATAAGTTCGATGTCTACATGCTCTTAGGCCTTGATGTGGTAGTGATTATTGTAGCCTTTCTCTGCCATGTCCGCTTTCTATCGATCTCTTTTGATGAAACGCAGTCTCTTTTACAGAAAGAAAAGGTCTCTTTCCTCTACTTTATCCTCCTGACTCTTGTCTCGTTTACGGTTGTCATGATGATCCAGGTCATTGGAGCCATCCTAGTCATTGCTATGCTCTGTCTCCCCGCTGCTATAGCAAATCTTTTAACCCAAAAACTTTCAAAAATGATCTACCTAGCGATCCTCCTCTCTCTTTTCTTTACTTTTGCGGGGATCTACCTCTCTTATACGTTTAACTGGCCCCCTGGAGCGACCATTGCCCTCCTTATCACTCTTGCCTATTTTATTTCTTTACCATTAAAAAGCCGCTACGTATAATCTCTGCCATTATACACCACACATAGGTTGAAAAAATGTATGCCATCATAAAAACTGGGGGCAAGCAGTTTCGCGTTAAAGAAGGCGACACTATTGACGTAGAGCTCCTAGGCACCAGCGGAGATGTGACTTTTTCAGAAGTTCTTCTCCTCTCTCAAGGAAATAGCGTAACTGTCGGAAGTCCTACCGTACCCGGCGCCCTAGTTACAGGCGAAATTTTAGGGGAACAAAAAGAGAAGAAAGTTCTCATCTACAAATACAAAAAGAGAAAAAACTGCCGCGTGCGCAATGGTCATCGTCAAAGATTATCTCGTGTGCTTATTAAGGCAATTGGAGGCGTGTAATGGCCCATAAGAAAGGTCAAGGATCGACAAGAAACGGACGGGATTCAGCATCACAGAGACTCGGCATTAAGAAATTCGGTGGAGAAGCTGTAATCGCAGGTAATATCATCGTTCGTCAGAATGGGACAAAATACCATCCAGGCGTTGGTGTTGGCATCGGAAAAGACGATACACTCTTTGCCCTAGTAGACGGTGCAGTCGCTTTCAAAAAAGGCAAAAGAACTATCGTTTCTGTCCAACCACAGTAGATAGTTGTAGAGTTGTTTAGGTTCATTGCAAAGAGAGGATCAATACTTGAGTCCTCTCTTTGCGTTAAAAAAACTGTAGATTTTTATGTTTATCGATAAAGTACAGCTTCGTCTTCATGCAGGAAAAGGGGGCAATGGAATTGTCGCCTGGCGCCGCCTGAGATACCTTCCAAAAGGGGGCCCCGCTGGGGGTGATGGCGGAAAAGGGGGCTCTATTATCCTCGAAGCAACTAAAGATCTCTACTCTCTTGAAAGCTTTAGACATAGCCGAATCATCCAAGCAGAACATGGTGAAGATGGTGGGGCCAAGGGCCATCAAGGGAAAAAAGGAGAAACTCTTATTCTCAAACTCCCTGTCGGCACTCAAGTGCGTGATGTATCTACAGGCGAACTTATCATCGATTTTACACAGCACAAACAAAGACTCGAAATCTGCAAAGGTGGTATCGCTGGCTTTGGAAACGTCCACTTTAAATCTCCAACAAATCGCTCTCCCTATGAATGCACAAGTGGCGAACTAGGGACAAGCATCGAAGTAGAATTCGAGCTTAAACTCATTGCTGATGTCGGCTTTGTAGGCCTTCCTAATGCAGGAAAATCAACTCTCTTCTCAGCTCTTACTCCTTACCTTGTCAAAATCGCAGATTACCCTTTCACCACACTCAAACCGAATCTTAGCTTTATTGAATTCGAAGACTACACACGCCTTTTCATCGCCGATATTCCTGGGATTATCGAAGGAGCGCATCAAGGTCGCGGCCTTGGGCTTGCCTTCCTTAAACACATTGAGAGAAGCTCTCTTCTCGTCTTCGTACTCGATGCGGCCCCTGTTGTTCCAGAGCGTAGCCCAATCGAAGACTATCTCCTTCTCCAAAACGAACTATCTCTGCATGACCCAGCCCTTCTCGAAAAGCCGATGTTTGTGATCCTCAACAAAACCGATCTTCCAAACGCACAAGAGCACATTACAGCATTTGAAAAGAGATTCCCCAAGCTTCAAGATCGCATCTTCCCCCTCTCTGCAGCCCATAAAGAAGGTCTTGATGGTTTCATCCAAGCCTTATATCGGGTGTGCCAACATAAGCTTAAGCAGGCAAGAGAAGAAGCAACTGTGGCCTTGTGCTGTTAACTAGTCTACGGAAATGATTATGACCTCTCCCGCTACAGCCACACCACAGGCAGCTATAACTTTTTACCACTCAGGGCCTACCGGATGTAGAACCCCCTTGATTTTATCCCCTACTTTTCCTCAACCTGATACGGAAATCTATACCCGCCTTTTTGACGCCTTCGTTGTAGGTGAAGATTTTACAGCAGATCCTCCAGGCCGCTATGAACCTTTTTCTCTAGGAGAGGTAACCGCTATTTTAATAACTTATAGAGGGCACCCCTCTCCCCCTTACCCTGAGGGCGCTCTCTTCTATCCTCTTTGGATATATTTTAGCGACCGCACCTATGATCTTTCTCTTCCTGTAAATCGTGAAGAGCTTCCTCTGATTCGAGCCCAACTAGCAACCGCGGTTGCTGAAAGGCAGATTCGCGCTTTTTCTGATGGAGTCAGAAGAACTGTGTTTTTTGATCTCTCTAAAGTAAAATCCATTATCATCACTAAAGAGAGCGATAGAGAACAAATTTACCCCATCGATCCTTGATTAGACCTCTTTCGAAACTTCATTCGCTTGTTAAAATTGCCCTTTTTGCACCGATTTTCATCATGCCTC
>CAZBHP010000084.1:0-7429 GCA_964491795.1 uncultured bacterium
AACACGATAGAAGGATTTGATGTAGCGGTTGCTAAAGAGATTGCTAAGATTGCTAAATTGCCATTTATCACTGCAGAAAATAAGTTTGCTGTGCAGGGCTCGCACAACGCTCTTGCTCAATTAAGCGGTTCTTTAAAAAGCCTTGCAGTCTCTCTTTACAAAATAGCAAATGATATTCGACTCCTCTCCTGTGGCCCTAGAGCTGGTTTCTATGAGCTTCTTATTCCATCGAATGAGCCGGGCTCTTCTATTATGCCCGGGAAAATTAATCCCACACAATGCGAGGCTCTCGCTATGGTTGCTGTGCAGGTCATGGCAAATGATGTGGCGGTTTCTTTTGGAGATGCAAGTGGTTACTTAGAAATGAACGTCTACAAACCTTTAATTATTTATAACGTTTTGCACTCAATCACGATCTTAAACGATTGCTGCCAAAGTTTTGAGAAGTTTCTCGTGAGAGGCATGGAGCCGAACCTAAAGCGAATCAAAACTGACTTAGATAATTCTCTTATGTTAGTGACTGCTCTAAGCCCAGTAATTGGTTATGATAAGGCTTCCGAAATTGCTCACTACGCTTTAGACCACGATCTTTCTTTAAAAGATGCAGCCTTAAAACTGGGCTATGTCACATCAGAGCAATTTGATAGCGTAGTCAATCCTTTGCATATGTGTTATCCCACAAAAAAGGGGAAGAAATGAAAAATCCATTAACAAACTCTTCTTTAAATAAGTCGACTGCTTTTTCAGAGAAAGAGAGGGAGGAGTTTCGCTTAGTAGGTCTACTGCCAGATAAAATAGAATCGATCGAACTGCAGCTGCAACGGGTTTTAAGACAACTTGGATATAAGACTACAAACTATGAGCGATATCTTTTTCTGATGAACCTTTTGGATCATAACGAAACCCTCTTCTACAAAACCCTCATGTCAAATCCCGCCTATTTTTTACCGATTGTCTACGACCCTACAATTGGTGAAGCCTGTCTGAAATTTGATGTCGGATTTCGAGAGTCACGCGGTATGTATCTCTCCATTAAACAGAGAGGTCATGTCAAGAAAGTGCTACAAAACTGGCCGCAAAAAGATGTGCGGTTTATTTGCGTAACAGATGGGGGGAGAATCCTTGGACTTGGCGATCTTGGAGCCAATGGAATGGGTATCCCTATTGGAAAATTGCAACTCTATACAGCGGTTTCTGCTGTGCCTCCGAAATATTTGCTACCCATGTATCTTGATGCAGGGACAAATAATGAAGCTCTTTTAAACGATCCGCTCTACCTGGGCTTAAAGGAGAGAAGACCGTCTCAAGAAGATCTCTACTCATTTGTTGACGAATTTATCGAAGCGGTACAAGAAGTGTTTCCTCTATGCTGTATCCATTTTGAAGACTGGACAGGTGTAGATGCAGTCAAACTTTTAGAGCTCTACCGCAATAAAGTTTGTTGTTTCAATGACGATATTCAAGGGACAGCTGCGATTACCGTTTCTGGACTTATCAATGCTTTGAAAGTAAAAAAAGAGCATTTTAAAGACCAAAAGATCCTCTTTTTAGGCGCAGGTTCTGCAGGTGTTGGGATCGCAAATTTGATTGTGTCGATGATGGTAAAAGAGGGGATTTCTTTAAAAGATGCCCAAGCTAATATCGCTCTTTTTGATGAGAAAGGGCTGATACAGGCAAAAAGAAACGATCTTTTCGATTTCCAAAAACCCTACGCTCACCCATTTACACCAACTGCAAATTTTGTAGAGGCGATCAACCAGTTTAAACCAACTGCAATCGTTGGTGTAAGCACAGTTGGCGGGATGTTTACAAAAGAAGTGATCCAAGCAATGTCGCGTATTAATAAAAGGCCTATTATTTTTGCCCTTTCCAACCCGACAGAACATGCTGAATGCACTCCTATGGCTGCTTACGAGTGGTCTGAAGGGCGGGCTCTTTACGCAGCTGGAGTGCAGTTTGATCCGATTACTTATCGGGGGACCACCTATCGCGCAGGACAAGCAAATAACTTTTACATCTTCCCGGCAGTGGGTATGGCTATTCTTGCTACACAAGCGAAAAGGGTTAATGACGAGATGTTTGTTGAAGCAGCGCACGCAATTGCCGATGAGGTGACTCCGCAAGAGCTAGCAAAAGGGGTACTCTATCCTCTACAGTCTGATATTTTAGCAGTTGAGTTAAGAGTAGCAGAGAGAGTTGCAAAGAACATTTTCAAGCAAAAATTAGCCCGGATTCCAGAGCCAAAAAGTCTCAGAGATCTCATTCATGAAAACGTCTATAAGCCCGAGTATTAACGAGTTTTCTTATCTAGTTCATCCCAGAGAAGATAGAGTTTCTCTATCTTTGCTTCAACGATGCCGATTTGTATGCAGATTTCGTTGAGGCGATCGCTATTATCTTTA
Organism: uncultured bacterium; assembly: GCA_964491795.1. Taxonomy (GTDB): domain Bacteria; phylum Chlamydiota; class Chlamydiia; order Chlamydiales; family 2-12-FULL-49-11; genus JAFEGE01. The sequence continues at coordinate 2,403 of CAZBHP010000084.1, forward strand.
AGTTCAGGCTTTCCTAGAAGAGATGTGAGCTCTTGAAGCTCTTTCTCTAATTTGAGGATCTTAGGTTCAATTTGGCTATATTCTTTTTGTTCCGCATAAGAAAGGGTCGCTTTTTCTTTCTTTTCGGTTTTAGGTTTAGGTGGGGGGAGAGAAGAGGCTTTTACAGACTCCTCCCACTGAGAATATTCTGCAAAAAGCTGTGAACGGAGAGGTTCGCCAAGTGCTAGAAAGAGATTACATACCCGATCAAGCATATACCGATCATGTGTGATAAGAACAATTGCGCCCGGGAAATCGAGGAGATTTGTTTCTAGCGCTTCTAAAGTTGGGATATCGAGATCGTTTGTAGGTTCATCCAAAAGAAGAATATCTGCCGGCTGTAACATGAGATGGGCGATTGCAATGCGAGCACGTTCACCCCCAGATAAAGTGCTAATGGGAAGATCTAAGTTGTCGGGGGAGAATAGAAAGCGTTTACACCAACCGTTAATGTGGACAGGCTGGCCCCGAAAAGTAACATAGTCGCTATTTGGAGAAAGTGCCTGCCGCAGAGAGATGTTATCGGGGAGCTTGGTTCTGTGTTGATCAAAATAGACTACTTTCAAATCATCAGCTCTTTTCATCGTCCCCATATCGGGGGATAGCTCTGCTGCTAAGAGTCGTAAAAGAGTCGTTTTCCCCGATCCGTTGGGGCCCATTAAGCCAAGTCTTGTCCCAGGAGAGAGGGTGAAATCCAATTTTTCAAAGAGGACTCTTGTCCCAATGTCTTTACGTATATTTTTTGCTACAAGAAGCTGACGAGTACTTCTCTCTTGGCTTGCAAAATCAATGGAGGCTCTTTTTTCCTGGTTTCTTTTTTTTACGGCAGAGAGATTGTCCATCAGTTCATACGCAGCATCAATACGCGCTTCAGACTTGGTTGTTCGAGCTTTTGGACTTGTGCGTAGCCACTCTGTTTCTCTTCGAGCTTTTGAAGCTAGAGAGCGCTCCTGCTCGAGTTGTCCTTCTAAAAATTCCTCTTTTTTCGCAAGGAAATTAGAATAGGCGCCCTCTAGTGCAAAAAGCCCTTTTGGATAGGCTTGGTCTATCTCAACAATTCGATTTGTAGCATGCTCTAGAAAATAGCGGTCGTGGCTAACCAAGACATAAGTTTTTGCCTCTTGCAAAAGAAACTGTTCAAGCCATAAGACCCCTTCGAGATCTAAATGGTTTGTTGGCTCATCAAGAAGGAGAAGATCAGGCGAGGAGATCATCTCATGTGCAAGCATAAGTCTTTTTTTCCAACCACCAGAGAGAAGATTAGCTGTAGGCTCTGACCCTGTAAACCCAAGCTTTTTAAGCCAGGCCTCTCCCAAAGATTCTTTCTCATAGTCATGAAGGGGAGAGGATCTTAGAGCTTCTACTAGAATGTCAAGAGGACGCTTTGCTGGAAAATCACAGGTTTGAGGAAGGTACCCAATGGTCAACCCTTTTCGGGGAGCGATAGAGCCATTATCGGCTGTCTCTAAGCCTTTAATGATTTTTAAAAGGGTCGATTTTCCACATCCGTTGCGTCCAATCAACCCGATACGATCCCCCACAAATACGCTCAAAGAAAGATCTTTGAAGAGTGGCTTTGTGCCAAATGCTTTTGAGAGGGAATCTCCATTCCATAAGATCATAGAATTGGAAATTATTTATCTGCCACGCACAGTTGGTTTGATGATTTTCTGAGATTTCATAGGCTTTTGGCTTCCATGTGCAGGGTTTTTTGTGTTGTGGTTTTTATTGCCTTTATTGCTTCCTGGTTTTCCTGAGTTTTTCATAAGCTAACGATACTCCTGTAAACGGTTTATTAAAGTATAAAAGAGGTGCTCTTTTTGAGCCAGGGTAGATACGTAAAGAGAGAGCTTTTTAGCAAAAGATTGCTTATTAAGAGTGTCTTAGAGCATAGTATTCAACTTTATGTAAAATTTTAACAATGTAAGAGGGAATATGCAAAAGATAGGAGCTTTAGGGGTTGTTGGGTTTGTTAGTTTATGTGGAGCTGTAAAATTTGATAGTTGGGCGGAGAAAGAGTTTCCTCCGGGAGAGATCCCAGAACTTCCACCACAGCCTGGTTATAAAGTGTTTGGGCATATGGGATGTCCTGAAGGAAGTGTGGAAGCCATTCAAGAAAAGGCTCGCAACCTGTTTTTTTCTAAACACGGCGTTGCCATTCCTCAATTTTATGCGTTGAGCAGGACTTCTTGGTTGTCCAGAATTATAGGAAAAGATCGTCCTGTCGTTGTTCAAATAGAAATTCTAAAAGATCAGGAAATTAAAGATGCAGACTTGTGGGAGGATCGGCAATTAAAGAATCCGCCTCCACCAATGGTGACTACCCCAATCAGTTATTGGCCTGCGATTCCTCCTGAAATACAAAAAAAGGCCGGTCTAGAAGTGCGCGTACATCATGTTGTAACCTCTTCTGTATACCAAAGAGGAGGGCACTGGCAGAGAGCTTTCGCGCGTTTTTCTGAAAATTTACGCGCCTTTAAATGGGAAAAGACCTCATAAAGAGAGAATTTGACTTTTTCGACCCTAGAGCCTATGCTAGTAGGTATAAAAGCTGGCTCTAGTTGTCGTAACTCTACATTCTATCTCGTTTTAAAAAAATAATTAATAAGGTGAACATATATGTCTACACAAGTATCTTTTCGAGAAACAGGAGCTGAGCTCTTTCGTTCTTACCTTACCTGCTCAGGGGCTGCAGTAGCTGCAACTATTCCTGTTTTTTATGGATTTATTGCAAAAAGTGCTCTTCAAGCAGGCGTCCCTATGCCTCGTTTGACATTATTTCAGCTCTTGAAAAGCGGTACAACTGCCGGTTTGATTATGGGAGCACAGTGTACTGTTCAAGACGAGATTGAAAAGATTTGCCAACCTCGCTTAACCCAGTATGGTAAGGGCATCGCTACTGTTTCTAGCGCTTCAATTGTAGGAGCTATTTCCGCCCCTTTCCTAGCTGTGTTTAATGGTAAAACTATGGGCTACAGCGTCACTGAAGCTTTAAAAAAGCTATCGTTAAAACAGGCGGGAGCAATTACTGTGAGGGAGACATTTTTTTTAAGTGCTCTTTCTCTAAGTGGTCCCGTTAGTGAGAAGATGCGTAAGCGCTATGGAGATTATCAATTGATTACTCTAGTTTCTAGCTTTGGTATTGGAGTGATTGGCAGTATTTTGGGCCACGTGCCTGATGCTATGTTGACTCGTTTGCAAAAAGGACTTTCTATAACCCATATCTCTCAATTAACAAGAGGACTTGCTACGAGAGCAGTTACAGTCGGCGGTTTTACAGCACTTTATCCGTTTTTTAAAGGGAAAATTGAAAAAAACATGGCGCCCTCTTTTACATAGGAATTTTATGACGGCTACAGAATCATTTCCAGTAACAAAGAAAAATTATACGAGATCTCTTACAATGGGTCTTGCCCTTTTCTCTATGTTTTTCGGAGCAGGTAATCTTGTGTTTCCTTTGCTTATTGGGAAAGCGGTGGGGAAAAACGCGTGGTTTGCTTTATCAGGTCTTGGGATCACTGCCATCATCATACCCTTTTTAGGGCTTGCTACGATGCTGTTATTTCAAGCAGATCTTAACCGTTTTTTTTTCCGTGTAGGTAAAGTTCCAGGTTTTCTCCTTCTCTTGTTATTACAATTGATTTTAGGGCCTTTGGGGGTAATTCCTAGGTTAGTCACTCTGATGCACGCATTAGCGCGCCCCTATTTTTTTGATGTTTCTTTACTGTGGTTTAGTATAGGCGCTGCAGCCGTTATCTTTTTTCTTAGCTTCAAACGGCAAACGATCGTTAGGACGCTTGGCTTAGTGACCCCATTTCTTTTGCTCTGTATTGTAATATTAGTTGCTGTGGGGGTTTGGAATGGATCTTCTTTTAGCCCAACTATTGGCCCCTCACAAAAGAGTAGCTTTTTACAAGGCCTTGTTGGTGGATATAATACTATGGATTTAATTGCTGCTTTTATGTTTGCAACAGTTATGGTCCCTCACTTTCGAGAAGAGATGAAAATTGATAGTGCTTCTCAAAGAGGGGTGTCTCTCTTGCGGAAGATGGCGCTACCAAGCATCATTGCAGCGTCGCTTCTTTTCTTAACTTATGCCGGGTTAGCTTGGATTTCTGCCTTTCATGGTTGGACAATTGATTCCTCTCATGCGCCCGAAGAGCTATTAAGTGCAATTGCAATAAAATTACTCGGTAAGACAGGTGGTTTTATCGCTGCGTTGACCGTAATCTTTGCTTGCTTAACAACAGCGATTACCCTTGCTGCAATCTTTGCTGAGTACTTACAAAAAGATCTTATGAGAAACAAGATCAAGAGTCATTTTTCTTTGTTTCTTACCCTAGCAATTACAACAGTCTTTGCAAACCTAGGATTTAGAGGAATCGCTAGCTTCTTAGGACCGATTTTACAAATCGTATATCCTGGGCTCATTGTTCTTACCATCTTAAATCTTTTACATTGTTTCTATGGTGTCCGCTCTGTAAAACTCCCTGTGTTTTTGACTTTGCTTGGCTCGGCTATTATCTACATCTCGAAATAGCTCGATGTAAGCGGTTTTGATAAGAGACCATCCATCGATAGAAATTGAAAATAAAGCGGCATACAGGGTATCCTCTTCGCGCAAAAAGGAGAATTTTATGCCCGTGATCACAAGAGATAGAAGTCCGTATTCTGAAACAAGAGAGACCTCAACCATAGATTCAAGAGATTTAAGCGGTGCTAGAGAGTGGCACGTGCCTGTGAGTGCTGCCATTGGAGGAGCTGCAGGTGGGTTTGTTTGCTATGGTTGTGAAAATTTGAAAAAAAAGTTGCAAAGCGGTCAACCGGTTACTAGGAGCTCTTTTCATCCTAGAGAGCTATACCGCGGCTCTTCTTCTTTTACAGCAAGCGTCACAGTTGCCACACTAGCTTCAATGACAATCCGAAATATTCTTCAACACTAACCTGGATATGACGAGAAATCAAACTTCTCTCAAGAAAGTGCAGCT
>CAZBHP010000085.1:0-3513 GCA_964491795.1 uncultured bacterium
TTGAAACATGCGGGTGCCAGCTACTCATAAAAGCGAGCCGACCATCACGATAAGAGCGATCGTGACCATGATCTCAATTAAAGTGAATCCTCTTCTTCGTCGACGCATACTTTTTCGCTAAAAGCCCAAGGATATTCATCTTCCATCCTCTCTTGAGAGATGTTTTTCTTTTCGAGATACTTTTTCCAGAGAGGAGAGGTGACGATAAAATCGCCCCCTTCTACTTGTTGAAGTTGAAAGTCTTGTCCCCAACCGTCTTTAAAGAGTTTTTTGGAGTTTCCGCTAAGGCCTGTTTCATTTAGGGCAAAGATAGGATCGTCTTTAATCTCTTTAAAGCTTTTCCCCTGCATCATCTGGAGCATGAGGAGGTCGTGGACTTGCTTTGACCCTTGCTCACTTTTGAAAGCGCGCCCTTGATCAAGACTGCCTTTCATACTATATCCTACAACGCTTCCGATAATGCCAATGATGACAATGACAATCATAATTTCAAGAAGAGTAATTGCTCTTTTTTGCATTTTTACCATAAGGCACCTCAAGATAGGCTTGATACATCGATAAGTGGGAGGAGCACGGAGAGAAGAATCACCCCAACTACTATCCCTAGGAGTAAAAGCATAACAGGCTGAAGGAGATTTGTAAACTGGGTAAGACTTTTTTCTAGCTTTTCCTCATAGATCTCAGCAATATTGCGTAGCATCTCAGAACTATTTCCAGCTTCTTCTGCTGTAGAGAGCATACGGACAACCATGCTGGGGATCAAAGGCGATGAGGCAAACACCTCCGAAATCTTACGCCCTTTCATAAGCTCTTCTTCTGCTTGTTTGATCACCTCTTCAAAAGAAGGGTGATTCATCACTTTTTTTGATAAAGAAAGGGCCTCTAAAATCGAAATTCCTCCCTGCAAAAGGACAGAGAGGCAACGGCAAAACCGCATCATAACTGTTTCGGTAATAATAGTGCTTAAAAGGGGCACCGAGAGAAAGAATTTTTTACATCGGTTTTTCACCTCTTCGCGGCGCAGTAAAAAAATTCCTCCTAGAATCAAGAGAAGAAGGCCTGAAAAAAGAAATGGCCAATTTTTTTGCAAAGAATCACTTACTGCCAGCATGACGGAGGTCATAGGATGAACAACTCTTCCATCATAGAGCTCTCTAATCGAAGGGATGAGGAAGAAAAAGATCCCCCCAAGAACGCATAAACAAAAAGAAAACAAAAATGCAGGATATACAAGAGCGCTCTGCAGTTGCCTTCTAAACTTTTCACTTCTTGCGATCACAAAATAAAGCTCTTTAAACGTCTCTTGCAGCTCTCCTGTGTTCTCACCAGCTGCCACCATAGAAATATAGACGGGATCAAAGCTTAAAGGATATTGCTTGAGGGCAAAAGAGAGCTTCTTCCCTTGCTTTACTTGATCCGAGAGATCTAAGAAAAGGGGGTGGTTTTTACGCTTTTTGTTTTTTTCTTGGATGGTTACAAGACTCTCAAACAGAGGAAGTCCGGCTCTTAAAAGCTGCATGAGCTCTTGTGTGAAAGCAATTAACTCCTCTCGAGAAAGCCCTATTCTTTGATCTTCTTCTTTTACAAAGATTTTAGTGACGATGATGGCTTGGGCGCGGAGTTTTTTTTTAGCCGACTCTAAACTATCGGCGTCAATAACCCCTTTTTTCTTTTTACCATCTTTCCCAAGCGCTGCGTAATAATAGAGGGTCATACAGAGCTCGCATCTACTTCTTCATCCAAAGCTCTGCTTACACGAATCACCTCTTCTAAAGTGGTCATCCCTTTTAAAGCAAGCGCCATCCCCTCTTGTCGTAATACTTTCATCCCCTCTTCCACCGCAATTTTTTGGATTTTATTGGCATCAGGGCTTTTCAAAATTTGCTCTTTAAGAGCTTGAGAAATGTTCATTAACTCGTAGACCCCAAGCCGTCCTTTATATCCGGTAAAAAGACACTCTTCACACCCAACTCCTCTATACAAAGAGAGGTTTTTACTAGATTTTACTTTAAGATCTAGAAGCTCTAGGGGAGAGGGGTCATAAGCTGTCTTACAGCGCGGACAGATCGAGCGGACAAGTCTTTGCGCAACAACTGCAATGAGAGAAGAAGAAAGAAGATACGGCTCCACTCCCATGTCAATCAGCCTTGCAATAGCAGAAGGAGCATCGTTTGTATGAAGTGTGCTTAAAACTAAGTGTCCTGTTAATGAAGCCTGAATGGCGATCTCGGCCGTTTCCCGATCTCGAATCTCCCCAATCATAATGACATCAGGGTCTTGGCGTAAAATATGACGCAGCCCTGCCGCAAAAGTAAGTTTAATTTTAGGGTTTACGCTGATCTGCGCCATCCCCTCTAATTTAAATTCGACCGGATCTTCAATCGTCATGATATTGACCTCGCCAGAGCGAATTTCAGAAAGGGCACTGTAAAGAGTTGTCGTTTTACCACTTCCTGTCGGACCCGTGACTAAGATGATCCCTTGATTTTTTTGGATATGTTTTCGCATCGCTTGAAGAACTTCTTTATTCATCCCGATACGATCGAGTCCTAAAAGGACTTGGCTCTTATCTAAAATACGGAGCACAATACGCTCGCCGTAGACAACAGGCACAACGCTGATACGAAAATCGATCTCTTTACCCCCCATTTTCAGACGAATCCTACCGTCTTGAGGAAGCCTATGCTCTGCAATATCTAACTGCGCTAACACCTTCATACGTGTCGTTAAAGGAGAGAGCATCTCTTTAGAGAGGGTATGTTTTTCTTGCAAAGTCCCATCAACGCGATAACGGACAACCAATCCCCCTTCCACCGGCTCGAAATGGATATCAGATGCCTCAAGAGTGACTGCTTCTATCAGAATCGTATTAAAGACCTGAACAACAACAGAGTCTGCCTCTCCTTCTAAAAGATCGTATTCAATCTCACTTTCAATAGATGCCTGGGCGGGCTTAGATACATCTAAATTTTGGATCATTTTAGAGGAGTTATCACCGTGACTGCCGTAACAATGGGCAATTGCCTCTTCAATATGAAAAATAGATGCTAAGATCTCTTTTACAGGCGTTCCGGTCATATATCTAATTTCTTCGACCGCTTCAAAATTATACGGATCGGAGATAGCTACATGGATGACCCCTTCCACCTCTTCTAAAGGGAGGATACAATGCTTTTTGACAAAGGCATAGGGCAACACTTTGATCTTTTCTGCTACAAACGGAAAAGAGAAAAGATCTCCTATAAAAGGGAGCCCTGATCTCTCAGAGAGAAGCTCTAAAGTCTCAAAAGGATTTTTAGATATTGAGGGTTTCATCGCACGGATTCCCAAAGAAAAGGTTCCAACTTCTCTTAAATCTTTTCGCATCGCATCGCTCACGCGCAATCTTTACCCGCTCCAAGAGGGCATCGATATCTCCAGGGCGCCTATGCAGTTTCTCTTCACGGAGTTTAATTAAATCTTCTTTAGGATCATGAACAACCCGGGTTTTAATGAAGATAAACATCTCATTCC
>CAZBHP010000085.1:3523-7429 GCA_964491795.1 uncultured bacterium
ATCTCGAAGGGAATTTGTCCCAAAAAGCTTCCCAATACCGGGAACTTCGCCCAAAAATGGGATCTTCTCATTTTTATCTTCCGCAGATTTCGTACGCAGCCCTCCGATCACAATCGTCTCACCGTCCGCAACTCTGACTTGGTTTTTTACCTGACGCTTAAGAACATCGGGCTTATCGTTACTGCGATGTTCCCCTTTGATGGTTTCAAAAGAGATATCATTATCGAGAGTAACAAAAAACTTTTTGTCCTGATCATCCATCTCCGGTTCATGAATTGTTGGAACCATGGTGATTGTGATACCAAAATTAGCGCGCTCAAACGTCTCTTTGAAAATCGTCCCCCCATTGGTCGTAACAGGGGCTGTTCCCATATTAAGAGAAATCTGGTCCGTGATTGCAATCGTAGCTGTTGTCTGATTGATTGCGAGAACAGAGGGCGCTGAAGTGACACGGATATCTTCTTGAGCCAAAAGGAAATTATAAATCACATCAAATTGAGGCAGAGAGGAACTTTTCGGTCTAGAGAGGAAAAAAGTAAGTAAGCCCTGGACTGGAGTATCTTTCACGCGACCGTAGTCAACTCCCATCTCTTTATTACCAGAGGCACCACTTCCCACTTTTAATAAGTTAATCCCCGTCTGGCTAGAGGCTTTGAGCATCCTCTCGCAGAGAATAACTTCAATTTCGACCATCCTCTTTGCCACATCGAGCTTTTTGATCACCTCTTTAATCTTTGACAAGGTGTCTTTACGCACCATCATCAAGATCTTCCCTGTCTGAGGATAGGGGATAAAATGGTTAGTAGCTTCTTGTTTAGGAGATTCTCTCTCTTCATGAGAAGGGCCTTTATTAGAGCGCATCCATGCTGGCTTAATCACTTCCGGGCTGGCATATGGATCGAGCGGCATTCCCGACATCTCAGGCGGCGGTGGTGGAAAAGGGAGATCAAACTGATGCTCAGGCTCACCTCTTTTAGCGGCATCACCTTCTAGAGAAGATCGGACAAGCGAGGAATAGACTTTTTCTAAAATACCGGCAAGATCTTCAGGATTGCTATGAGAGCATGTATACCAAGAAACGGTCAACTCAAACGGGTCGTCCATTTGCACTTCTGTTGTCCGGACAATCTCTTCTGCTTGGTCAACAAGAGCTTTGGGACCAACTAAGATGACACCACCTTCTCGATTTAGAGGACACACAGAGAGATCATGTCCTCCTTTCAAAGGAATAGGCCCAGTTTTTGCCCCTTCCGAAAGACCATTAAAATAGGTCTTTAAAAGTTTCACCATCTCTTCACCACTAAATTTAGCGCTGGTGACGACCCGAGTGATTTTTTTCTCCTCTTCAGACCAGACAGTCTCACACAGATTCACAAGTTTTTTAATCTCTTCTTGTGGACCTAAAATAGCAATTTTAGCCCCTACTTGGAAAAGAAAAGTCCCTTTCGTATCCCGAATCCGCTCTAGAAATTGGAAGGCTGAGCGTAAGTTTTCAGGTGCTGGGGTATAGATATAAGCGATTCTTGCCTTTGGATCTAAGGCGTTCAGAGCGCTCTTATATGAGGTAATCGCTGTTACAGTCGATAAATCTTGCTTGAGTAAGGTAAGCTGTTTTGTATAGCAATTGATTTCTTTGGTTCCGATGCCATTGCTTTTGAGAATCCCTTCTAACAAGGTCGGCCAACTTTCGCGAGGAATCATGAGTGAGGAGTGGAGCGTGATCTTTAGCTGGAAAAGCTCTGGCGGTATAATATAGAGATATTCGTGGGCGCCATATTCCATAACAAGCTGAGAAAGAGTGATCTCACTTTGCTCCCAGATCCCATAAACTTCACTTTCTTTGGAGATCTCTTTAGCTTGTTCTTCACGCCATCTCGCCTCCACAAGGGCAATCTCTCGGCGAATAAGGTTAATCTCATCGAGAAGCTCTTTATATTCTTTCTCTTTAGCCCCTTTTTCTAAATACGAGTGAACTTGTCGGTAGCGCTCCTGCAATTCAATTCGAAGCGTTTCTAAATTTTTATTTACTTTAGGAAGGAGAGCTTCTTCTTTTTGCCGATCTCTTGAATTGTCCTCAAAGAAAGCAAGTTTATCCTCGATCGTCTCTGCACAAAGAGACGCTAAGAAAAGAGCAGCCATTAAGAATTTTTTATGAATTGTCATTATCCTCTCTCTCCTCTATCCAAGGCATTTGAGATGCCTGATGAGATGCCTGGCCTACAGGCTTTTTCCCCTCTTTGCGCGCAATTTTTCTCTCGCCGAGAGGAAGCTCGATTTTTTGTACCGATGTTCTCTTTTCATCGAACAAATGTCCAGTAAAAAGATATCCTCCTTTTGCACGGACAATCCCATCGAAGACAAAAAGTTCGCCTTGAAGAGCATAACATAGATAACTCTTTAAGTCCTCTCTAGTCTGCACCGTGCGCCACCCTTTTTTAGATCGTAAAAGCCAATCTCCTACCCGTAGAATCGTACTCTGCTGGGCAAGTTTACAAAGCACCGATTGGTTGCTTCTCATGCGTAGATTGGTAAATAGCTCTGAGGGTTTCACAGAAAAACTTTGGACAGGCTTTTCTTGGGTAATTACAAACGTTTGCATAGTGTAGCCTTCGGCATCAAAAAGGACGAGATGACACTCTTGTCCCTCTAATTTTTCCACCCATAAAAGAGGTTCCCCTTCTTTTTCTTCTTTCGAAGAGACCCAAATTTCGCCGTTCCATCTGAACTTCTCACCTCCCTGGACAAAATGCATCCTTTCACCACGGCCTTCTAAATCAAGACGCCTTAGTCCTCTCATTTCTCTAAAAAGGGTTCCCCCATACAAATCTAGAAGCTGATCGGGCGGATAACACTTCATCTTGGATAACGAGGCGACAAGTCCCCCTTTTTCTCTTCGTCCCCAAGATCTTTCCTGTAAACGGACCTCTTTGGTAGAAGACAAAAGAAGCTCTCCCTCCTCCGTCTCATAGACAGAGTTAAGCACAGTTTCTAATCCACCTTCTTGACATGCGGTTAACTCAAGCCAAAAAGGGGTAGGAGTTGCCGAAAAAGTAATGTCTTCTTGGTCTTTACATTCTAGGAAAAGTTTGTCGCCTACATGATAGAGACTTTTACCATCGGCCTCTGTTCCAAGCCATACCCCCCCTTCCATAGAAGGGCGCTTATCCAAACCAAAAAAGAAGACCTTGTCCTGAACACGGGGCAGAGGAATCCATACGCCACTGTCTTTCTCATCAAGAGTAATCTCACTTACTTTAAGAGGCCTTTTTACTATTTTAGGCTCAATTTGCAGAGGTTTTTTTTTCAGTCCGACGTCTTGAAAAAGATAAAAAAAGAGAGAGCCACATACAACAATTAGAAGGGTCCATGCAGCTATTGCATAGTTAAGAGCCTTATTCCAACGCTCAATCGACAAACGATTTTCAATTAACATAGAGAGACATTCCTCAAGAGAATGTGCCCAAAACAAGCCCACCTCAAGGAATCCCAGTCTAGTACTTTAGAAACTACTTTGCAATGGGGAAATAGACCTCTTGCGTAATTCGCTTTATATCGGAAAAATCGAAGGAGGTTCTTTTAATCAACTTGGGTTATTCTTTATAAACTCAAGCATCTCATCAGATACCTTTATCTTCTCTCTCTTTGTTTTATAAGGAGGGGTTATAACCCTCCTTCATCGTCAAAATTTGGTTTACTTTGAGCTAAGCAATCAACTAAGCTAGCTAAACTGCGAGAGTCTTTATAAGGGGGGACTGCGGTATTTATCCCTTCGCTTATAACTTGTGGCACAGAAAGGCCATCGGGAGTTTTATGAGAGTAAAAATGTAAAGTCGACGTATCAAGTTTTCTCTCTCCGCTCATATGCTCTAACTCAACTAGCTTTTCTTCTCCTCTCCATAGACACTC
>CAZBHP010000086.1:0-7341 GCA_964491795.1 uncultured bacterium
TAAGCGGAAGGGAGCCCCGATGGCGAGATATCGGAAAGAGAAATCGCTTTTTATCGCGAGGAATCTGTATTTCCTACGTGACGAGCGAAATAAGCCCATGCTTTGCCATGGGCTTAAGGTAAAAAGCGATTTGTCGAACCGAGATTCCGCCCAATGGTGGGTGTGGGAGGGATATGCAGCGCATCCCTCCCACATAATTTATCTTTATTTATCTTTTTAGTTCATTTTTTAAATATGATCTTCTACTTACTTTTGGGAGGAGCGGTGGAGGAGGAGGGCATCGGCGAGGACTATAGCCGCCATGCTTTCAATGACTGGTGCTGCTCGAAGTGCAACACAAGGATCGTGTCTCGAACCTTCAGGAAGAAGAAATGTCGCCTTCTCACCCTCAAGATTCACTGTCTCCATCGGCTTTTTAATACTCGATGTCGGTTTAAAGGCGACTCTAAACACAATCGGCATCCCGGAAGAAATACCTCCTAATATGCCCCCGTGATGATTAGTAGCTGTGATTACAGATCCATTTTCATCTCTTCTAAACAGATCATTCGCAAAAGATCCTTTTGTTTTTGCAGCTTCAAAACCAAGACCAAACTCGATCCCTTTTACTGCAGGAATAGAGAGCATCGCAAAGCCAAGCTTTGCTGAGAGTTTTTCATATACAGGGTCTCCAAGCCCAGGAGGAGCGTTTGTAATGACACATTCGATAATAGCGCCTACTGAATCACCTTGTTTCTCTACCTCTTGTAAAAGTGATGCCCACTTCTTTGAATCGATCTCCCCTCCAATCTCTTTTACCTTTGCCTCTATTTCTATAGGAGCGATAAACTTTTTAGCGATAGCCCCCGCTGCAACTCTAGCAACCGTCTCCCGCCCTGAGGCTCTTCCCCCTCCTCTGTAGTCAAAGATGCCGTATTTTTGTAAGTAGGAAAAATTGGCATGCCCTGGCCGGTAAAGATCTTTAATCGGATGGTATTTACTTGAATCTCCATCTTTATTTCTGATCAGAAGAGCAACCGGCGCTCCTATCGTCTTTCCTTCAAAAAGGCCCGATAGAATTTCTACCCGGTCTTCTTCTCTTCTTTTCGAAGTGAAAGGTTCTACACCCGGGCGTCTACGTTCTAGTTCTGCTTGAATATCTTCTACTTCTACAGAAATTCCTGCAGGGCAACCATCGATAACAACTCCCATCCCACTTCCATGGGATTCTCCAAAAGTCGTAATCCGAAAAAGGGTTCCAAAACTATCTCTTCCCATGATCCCACATACCTATCATCAAATCTGCAAGATTTGCAGCATCAGCCCGCACCCACACACACGAATTCTCGTTATAGCTCAAAAGGCGTGCTTGATACCACGAGTCGAAAGAATCTTCACGAAGATTGAACGAGATCTTTTTCCATCTTTCTAATAAGTTTTTTTTATCAAGGAAAAGGCAAACAAGCATCCCTATCTGTGGCAAGAGAGCCTGACTTTTTGGCGAAAGGGTAGATCCTCCTCCTAAGGAGATGATCGTATCTTTTACACCCACTAAAGAAGCTATTGCCTCTTCTTCAAGGATGCGAAACTCTTTTTCTCTCTCATGGAAAATTTCACGCGGCGTTTTTTTCTCCCCTGTTTTTTGAGCATACAGCTTTGCAACTTCTTCGTCTGTATCAACCCACGAAAAGCCCGTCTTTAGACTCACAGCTCTCCCAAGAGTTGTTTTTCCAACTCCCCGCATCCCCATCAAAATTAAATTCCGCAAACACCCCTCCTAAACTGCCAAATTCTTCGATAAAGCGAGTATAAGTTTTAGCAATCACCTCTACCCCTTCTAAAACACTCTCTGACTCTGCCCCACAAGCAGCAACGAGAAGTGATAAAGCAATCCTATGATCTTCATGCGACTTTAAATGCGCCCCTTTTAAAGAGCATGGATGAATCACCATCCCATCCTCTTTCTCTTCAATACAAGCTCCCATTTTTTGTAATTCCTCGACAATAGAAGAGATTCGATCTGATTCCTTATGACGAGCCATCGTTGCGCCGGTGATGGTTGTCGAAGAAGTGGCAAAACAAGCAATCACTGCCAAGAGTGGCAGAGTATCAATACAGTGATCAATCGATGCCACAATCCCTTGAAAAGAAGAGGTTTTTTGTAACACGATCCCCTCTTTCTCTATAGAGATCAGAGCCCCCATCTTTTGTAAAATCTCCACAAAATGCTTATCAGCTTGATGATCATTAAAAGATAACCCTGAGACCCGCATAGACTGACCTGTGATAAGGGCGGCCGCAAGAGGATATGTTGCCGTACTGAAATCTCCTGGGATTGTCACCTCAAACCCCTTGTAACAAAGGCCACCAAACACCTTGTAATGAGAGTAATCTTTTCTCTCAATTCTGCCTCCTAAATAAGCAATCCACTCTAAAGTCAAATCAATCCAAGGTTTTTCACCAGGATTTTGCACGCTGATCTCAGAGATGCCTTGCAAAAAAGAGGTCGTAATCAGAAGGCTTGAGACCGGCTGCGAATCGCTCCCTTCAATAGACATGATACCTGGGCTTAATGGGCCTTTGATCAATACTGGAGCTTTTCCGGTAAGGGGCGCTGATTTAGCAAAAACCCCTTGCGCATCAAGCGTATCTAAAAGTGGTTTAATCAATCTTCTCTCTCGAATCGATTCATCACCGGTGATAATCACATAGCTATCAACAAGAGACGCAATCCCTGCGATAAACCGTAAGACAAGACCTGAGTTTCCCGCTTGGATCACATCTTTTGGTCTTTGCAGTTTGCCATCGGCTCCTTCTACAACAAGGTGATCTTTATAGACTTTAACTTTTGCCCCAAAAGCACTAATTGCTTCTATCATTTTATCGGTATCGGGAGAGAAAAGAGGGTTGTGAATTACAGACTCTCCCTTGCCCATAAGGGCAAAGATAAGAGCACGCATTGTATGCGATTTAGAAGGGGGGGCAATTACATGGCCGCTAATTGAGCTTGGCCGTATTTTGTAAGAAGACATCTTGTAACCATTCTAACGTTTTTGCTACATCTTGAAAAGAGAGTGGAAAGGTATGAGGATAAGCTTTTCCAATTCTTTCCAAAAGGACAACTTCTCTCCCTTTTTTATCTTTTCTCATTTCTTCGTACAAAATCTTTGGATCAACTTGTAAAAGATGCCAAGGCTTTCTCCCCTTTTTTTCTAAGAGAGAAATGATCCTTTGAAGCTCAGCGTCTTTAAGGTTACTTAGATAGCTCTCGGCAAGAAGCCCAATTTCTAAAGCCTCTCCGTGGGAGATGGAAAATTTATAAAGGCTTTCTAGCGCATGAGCCCAGGTATGTCCAAAATTTAAAACTGTCCGAATTCCTTTTTCGTAGCGATCTTCATCTATCACTTCTTCTTTAAGTTCAATAGCGTGGGCAACAATGGCTTCTAGAGAGTTTTTTTCCTCCTCTAACCGCTGAAAAAAATCAGCGTCTCGCACTAAGCTGATCTTGATAATCTCCATAAAACCCGCTGTCATCTCTTGAGGAGGAAGAGTTTTCAAAAAGCTCATATTAATATAGACAGCAAGCGGCGGGTAGATGGTTCCCAAAAGATTTTTTGCCAGGGGATGATTGATCGCAGTTTTTCCTCCGAGAGAGGCATCGACCATGCCTAAAAGGGTTGTGGGGATATTGATGTAAGAGACTCCTCTCATATAGGTAGAAGCAACAAATCCGGTAATGTCTGTTACCACCCCCCCACCGAGAGCCAAAAGAAGCGATTTTCGGGTGGCACCCTCTTTTTGAAGAAAGTCTTCTATCTGATCTCGGGTTGCCCGATTTTTTGCAATTTCCCCCTCTGGAAAAGAAAAAAATGAAACTCTTTTCCCTAAAGCAAGAAGAGTTTTTACAAAATCTTTACCGTATAAAATCTCTACTCTCTGATCTGTAATGACAAAGAGAGCATTGAATTCTCTTAAAATTTCCTCAAAAGAGGCAAAAGAGAATAGAACTTTATCTTTTGCCATGTTATCCTTGGAAAGTCATTTTCATTGATAAAACCTATGCAACTAGCTGTAATTACAGGCCCAACTTATGAGACTGCCCTTACGCGGATTTTGCTCGCCAATAAACTGCGCGATGGGATAGAGCTTCGTCTTGATCTTTTTCATGAATTCAATCTAGAAAAGATCGAAAAGCTTTTGAATGCCTCTACTGGGAAAACTATCTTTACTCTCCGCAGGCGCTCTTCTGGCGGCGGCTTTTCCGGGAGCGAAGAGAGACGGTTTCTTCTCCTCTCTCAACTCTTCTCTCTAGAACCAGATTACATCGACCTCGAATTTGACACAAATCAAGACTTTGTCCATGAAATATCTCTACAATACCCAAACTCGAAAATCATCTCCTCCTACCATAACTTTGAAAAGACCCCCAAAGATCTCGACCTTGTATTGCAGAGAATGATTTCCCCCCACGCCTACGCTTACAAAATATGCACTACAGCGACCACCATGGCAGACTCCTACAAAATCTTACGCTTTGTCCAAAAACAGACAAATAAAGGTTTAAAAATTATCGGGCTTGCCCTTGGTGAATACGGCAGGATCACCCGCAAAGAAGGGATCCAATCTGGCAATTACCTAAACTATACCGTCTTACATAATAGCGACTCCTGCGCCCCAGGCTTGCGCTTTGCTTAAAAACTTTTTCTTATGACCCCTTTATCTTTTTCAACTCCATATGCCGATTATAGAAATCCCACCAGGATTAGCTTAGAAGTAAAAGAGCTTACCTCTGAGGACCAAAAACAAGAGGCAAGAGAAGTGCTTTTAAGCTGGCAAGAAAGGATGGAAGTGATTCCTACAGCGAATATAACTCCTCAAATAAAAGATTGTTCGGATGTTGTAGGGGCGCTTATTACCAAAATACAAGAAGCTGCTACAAGAACATTTGTCGCCTATGATGAAAAAGGGAGCCCTCAAGGGATGATGACAACTTCTTGGATTGCGACTGATGAAAAAGGGGATTTTGAGAAAATCAAAGCTTTATCCAGCCTCAATGGTAGAGCTTTCTACCTAGAAGTCTCTCTAATGAGCACCCATCCAGAGAATATCCTCTTCCCGGAATCTCGTAAAAAAGGGATAACGTCTGCGTCCTTTTTAATAGCAACAGCTGCTAGGGTTGCTTTAGACATCGGTAGCGAAGGAGTTGTAATACCCTCAGCCCACACCTCTAGCCGTTTCTACGAAGAGTTAGGATTTAGCAGATCATTAGGAAGAGAGCTTGTGCTCCCGCAAATTGGATGTCTCCAGCTTCTTGCACAAAGCTTTTCCTGGTAGAAATCACAGCGTTACACCTGTATTATTATTATTTTTACACTCTAATAAAATTAAGCATTTAGTTATTATTATTGCATAAAATAATTATAAATAGGTTTTTATGGCATCTGTGACACCTTTTGGGAATTTGAAATCGTCAGATATTGTTACCCGAATGTGTGATTATCTGCGATTTTCAGATATGCGCATGGTAGCTCGCACTTCAAAAACTTACTATGACGCCGTAAATAGATACTTTGCCTTAATAAGCGCTCACATTGAAGCTCAAATGAGACGTGCCTTTTTAGAGGGATATGATTTAGCTCCGAGAAGCTTTACCGTAGGTCCTTCCCGCCTCCCCCCTTTTACAAGACTTTTACCCCTTTATCGAGAAATGAGCCTCACGGTAAGCAGAATGATTGCAGGGCCTACAACTCCAAACTCCCCCCAGGCCTTGCTTAGAGCTTTGACTTATGTCGCAGATGATTACGAAAGATTTAGACGAGAAGCCCCTTTAGCCCATATTGCAGATAGGGTAAAGGCTTGCGTTGCCCGCAGAAGAAATCCAGAAGCGGTAGGCCCAGATGTCCTAGGTGCAAGGATGTGTCTAAAATACCTCTCTCAATTAACCCTTGCAGAATACGACACAGAAGTTAGATGGGAAACAGAAGAAGAAAAACATTGTCTCCTCGCACACCTTTTTGTTCAAAGTGGTCTCTCCTATATGTTTGCAGCTCCCGATTTTTTGTTAGAATTTTCAACCGTTCAACACTGCTTTACACTTGCAGCATTCTATGGGGACCACAGCATTATAGAACAACTCTTACCAAAGATCACAAATCATTGTTTGAGATTGGGCTTTGCGTCAGCCGCAAAAAAAGGCCACCTATCTATTATCAACCTGCTGCTCCAATCACCCTCCCGGGAAAGAATAGATTATCAACATATAAAGACGGGTTTCATAGAATCTGCTAGATTCGGTCATATCCGAGTTGTTCAAACACTTTTAGACTCAACCTGTGGAAATTGGTTACGACTTGATCTTTCTGCGATCGATAAAGCTTTTATTGCAGCCGCCAGCACTCAACAACTCGAAGTGTTAGATCTTTTTTTACAGACACCTCAACTATTCGAAGAGATCTCACAACCTACTTTTTTTACGGCCTGCACCGATGCCGCAGAAGCAGGTCATGTGGACATTTTGCATCATCTTCTTCCCTATCTTGATTCCTCTAAGGAAAAGCTTTGTTCTATAAAGGATAAATTTAGACAAATTTTTCAAATAGCTGCTCAAGAAGGTCAAATAGAAGCTATGAAAGTTCTTCTGGGCCCTTCCTACGGCAAACACATTGAAAACAGCTATTTTGGACAATCTTTCGCTTTTGCTTCTACGAGCGGATTAGCCAATGTTATTAGTCTATGTTTAGAGCCTACGCACATTCATAGACTTTCTCTTTTTCAATTAACACAAGCTCTCCTTGAGGCTGCCAAAAAAAGTGACCTAACTTTGGTAAACCTCCTTTTCCCCCGCTGCACAACGATTGCTACCCCTCAATTTATTACTCTCTTTGAATACTCTATCAATAATGGTTGGGTAGATATCATCCAAACGCTCCTCGCTGACGAAGCACGACTTCCAACTCCTATTCTGGAAGTAAGCATAGAAAAAGCCCAAGAAAAAGGGCTTGTAGTTGTTGTAGAGACTATCCAATCTATTCTTGATCGCAGAGCTCTAAGCAAAAGATAATTCCTAGGGGATTATAACCCGGTTGGCCACTTATTTCATCCACTAGGCGGCTCTCTGACGGATGAGATTTGACAAATCGTTTCGAAGCTAATGTTCTTCACATTAGCGAGAAAGGATTTAGCAAAGATCGCCGTCAGAGAACGGCTGGTGATGAGAGCCCGAGTCTATTAGACCTCTTGCGCAATTCCATTCATTCGTTAAAATCGCTCTTTTCTCGCAGATTTTCCCCATACCTCCTAACCTACTTTTAAAAGAACCTCCTTCTGAAGAAGGAGGAATTCTTTTGACTCCGTAAGGATTAT